>CAZRKD010000245.1:0-2515 GCA_964600515.1 uncultured bacterium | reverse complement strand
GTTACAAGCCATAGCGGCTCTATCTCGTAAAAGTTCTACGTAAGCTTCTTTAGTTGGGCTATTATCTGCACATTGTTTACATTTTGTTAATGCTTCTAATGCCTCATCGCAACGATCCTCTCGTTGTTTTTTTTCCTCTGCTGCAGCTTTTGCAGTAATTCGTGCTGCATCGGCTTGGCCCTTGGCTGTAACCTGACTCGCATCTTTACGGCCATATTTGATTGCAGCTGCTATGACAAGCGCACCAGCGGCTACGCCAACAGCACCTAAGGCGACTTTGGTGCCGGTATTCCAGAATTTGCCTTTTGTTTCAGTAATTGTCTTATCGCATTTTTTGACTTCGGCATCCCATTTCCCGCCGCTTTCAAGGCAGCCGATCTGTTGCGAAACAAGGGCTTTTGCGTATTCAGATTCCTCTGGATTATTAAGTTCGCATTTCTTTTCAGCGCTATTCCAGTTTCCGCCTTCTTTTGTACAGGCCTTTCGTGCGGCTTCTTCTTTACGTGCTGCTTGGGTATCATTGCCTTTATCCAGTAAGCTATCGTTTCGTGGAGGAGGCGGAAGTGGTGTTTTATTCAATGAACTTGGGTTTGTCGGTGGAGGTGGTGGCGCGACTTTCTTTTTATTACCTCCACAACTTGTCATAATGAGCGATATAA
This sequence comes from uncultured bacterium, assembly GCA_964600515.1. Lineage (GTDB taxonomy): Bacteria > Bdellovibrionota_F > JAHFAK01 > JAHFAK01 > JAHFAK01 > JAHFAK01. Next base: position 1,856 of record CAZRKD010000245.1, on the reverse strand, counting down.
CAAAAAATACGGTTACTACCGCTCGCGCTGTCTTCATTTTCTTTAATTTGTTAAGCATACGTTACCTCACTTTAAAGATATGTTGTCTCTCTACTGTAATAATAAAGCAAGGCCCATGCCAAAGTAACCAAAAAGAATTAACTAAAATAATACAATAAATACGTATAGTTATAAATAACCATGTATTTCTTTCTCTGTTGATTACTTATGAAATCCAGAAAAATTAACTGCATACTCTGCAAAAAATGCGAGGTAGAAACTGTGAGCATCTTGCTAAAGATTTATTTATTCTACAAAAAAAGATACTTTTTTGTAAATACCTGTAGTCGTAAAAGTATCTTTTTCAAATATAGGTCTTGACATAAAAGTTACTTTTATGCAGAATATAGGGGTGGAATACTTATACAAATTAAATCCTTGGTGGAAAGATCCTCATTTCCAGTTCCATGAGAGTAAATTCAAACCTCGTTTTATTTGGAGAAAAATAGAGGAATGGAGAGATAAGAAATTTATTTTCTCTCTTTCGGGTTTGAGACGTTTGGGAAAAACAACTGTTTTTCGACAGTTTATACAGAAACTCCTTAATGAAGGGAAAGAACCAAGGAACATATTCTTTTACGAATTCAGTGAATCGGATAACAATCTACGGAGAGTTTTAGAAGATTATTTTGATAAACTCCTCAATGTAAAAAATCTGTATAATATCGAATGTTATATTTTTTTGGACGAATTACAATATGTAAAAAAATGGCAGGTGGATCTAAAATTTTATTATGATATTAATCCCTATATTCGCTTTTTTGTCTCAGGTTCATCTTCACTTTTATTACACGAAGATACAAAAGAAAGTCTTGCCGGTAGAATTATTGATTTTTTTATGTATCCACTCGGGTTTCAAGAATATCTTTATCTCCGTTATTCTAATGAGTTAAAGGGTGTTGACCCTTTTTCTCAGAATCTCCTTACAGAAGCGCAAGAAATTTCATCTCGTTATGAGATATATAAACATGAGTTTGACCGATATCTCATTTATGGAGAATTTCCGCAGGTAATAGAAGAAGATCAATTCATGCAGATCAAAGAATATTTGAAGGAATCAGTTATAGAAAAAATCTTTAACAAGGATATACAGGTATTTGAGGTAGATAAACAGCATGAATTACGATTACTCTATAAAATTGTATGCCAAAATACCGCTCAATTTCTTAATAAAACAAATATTGCTCGAACAATAGGTCTTTCGCGTGACTCAGTGACAACCTATATTGAAATATTAAAGAAAGCCTTTTTAATGAATTACAGTTACAATTATTTACGAAGTATCGCAGCTCAAGAACACTCATATAGAAAAGCTTACGTAACAAGTCTCAATCTCCTCGCCGCTACTTTTAATATCGATGATATGAATTCCTATGTATATCCTGATTTTACTGGTCATATAATAGAAACGTATGTCTTTAATAGGCTTAATCAAAAATACCGCGATTCGCTCTACTTCTACAATAAAGATAAAAAAGAAGTAGATATTGTAATTGAGCAGGGCTTATCGATATTGCCTATTGAAGTGAAACTCAAGGCCGAACTCAAAGATCATGATTTTAGACATCTCCTTCATTTTATGGAACAACGAAAACTTGAACGAGGAATTGTTATTTATGGAGGCCCTGTGCAGGAGCTTACATTTGATAAGAAAAAAATATTTCTTATCCCCTATTATTTACTTGATTAACAGGCTTCAAGATATGCCTTTGCCTTTATGATGCTTGTTTCTATCGAATTGCCTTCTGCTAAAAAACATGCAATTGCAGTAGATAAACGGCATCCAGTACCCCGAGAAATTAAAAGGGGATTATTGC
>CAZRKD010000244.1:0-2532 GCA_964600515.1 uncultured bacterium | reverse complement strand
AACTGGGGCTCTCCCGCCATGCCCTTCATGCCTCATCGCTTACGTTTATTCATCCACTATACAAGAAGACGGTTTCTATTTCATCTCCACTTCCCGAAGATATGTTGCGTTTTATTAAAAATCATAGTTAAATAATTACTATGAAAAAAATAATCGTAATACTTTTTCTTTCGTTTATTTTAGTGTCGCCATTAAAGGCTTCGAGTCCCTTTGCATTAGGGCTTGATCTCGGAGGAGCTTTTCCGTTATCAAAGAATGATCAGTACACGGCAAGTTTTTATGTCGGCCCAAAGCTTGAAATTCCCGGGATGTTTTTTTCCTATAATTACTATACTGAAATTGCTGATGTTTCGACGGGCAGTATTGATTTACACACATTTAATGTAGGGGTTCGCCGTGATATTGGAGATGCAATTATTATTCCTTATTTTGCTGCTGGCGGAGGTTTTGCGCTCTTTAATGCCCCGGGCACTTATTTAAATGGAATGACCTTTTTTGGGATATTTGGCCTTGATTACAAATTAGATCGATTGATCAAATCAAATAGGATGACGATGGGCATATTTGCGCGTTACAACTCGCTTCTTTTTGAATCAAAAGAACTTTTTGCTCCAGGAGATGATTTTAAATTCCATCAGATGATCACCAGTGCATTTAATGTGAGTATCTATTTTTAATAATAGCTATTAGATATGAGAGAGATATATGAATATCATTGTACAAAAATATGGGGGAACTTCAGTCGGGAGTATCGAGCGAATAGAGAACGTTGCAAAAAGAATTATTCGCCAAAAAAAACGAGGTGATAGTCTCGTCATTGTTGTTTCTGCAATGAGTGGAGAGACCAACCGTTTGATTAGCCTTGCACACGAAATTGCTGAATGTCCTGATCCTCTGCATTATGATATGCTATTTGCAGCGGGTGAACAGGTAAGTATTGCACTTCTTGCCATTGCCCTCATTAAAAAAGGAATAGAAGCTCGTGCCTTTTTGGGATATCAGGTCCATATTGTTACGGATAGAACATATAAAAAGGCCCGCATTAAACTTATTGAAAAATCAAAAATAATTAAAGAACTCGAGGCTGGATCTGTTGTTATCGTTGCCGGTTGCCAAGGAGTTGACGAAGAAGGAAATATTACTACATTAGGTCGTGGAGGTTCTGATACTACTGCTATTGCATTAGCTGCGGCATTAAATGCGATGGACTGTGAAATCTACACCGACGTTGATGGTGTGTATACTTCCGATCCACGAATTGTCCTTACTGCTCGGAAAATTGACAAATTGACGTTTGATGAGATGCTTGAGATGGCAAGCTTGGGTGCTAAAGTCCTTCAGATTAGATCATGCGAGCTTGCAAAAAAATACTGCGTTCCCTTACGTGTTCGCTCATCATTTAATAATACGAAAGGGACGTATATAGGAGAAGAGGTTAAGAAAATGGAAGAACGAGTAATATCAGCTGTATGTATAGATAAAGATCAGGCACGATTTACCCTTCTTGGTTTACCATTTAAGCCAAATATCATGAAAGAAATTTTTGGCCCCCTATCAGAACGATCAATTGTCATTGATATGATTGTCCAAAATCCTCCGATGGGCAATAAAATCAATCTTTCATTTACGGTTTCTAAATCTGACTATCATGAGACCAAAAAGATTTTAAAAAAGCTCAAATCACGCTATAGTGATAGTGCAATTACTGACGAGCAAAAAATTGCAAAAATATCGGTCGTAGGCGTTGGCATGGTCAGCCAGTCTGGTGTTGCGCATACAATGTTTGATATCTTGGGTAAACATAATATTCCTATTAAGATGATTAGCACATCTGAAATAAAAATTTCATGTATTGTTGATCTTGCACAGGCAGACGCTGCTGCCAATGCATTACATACGGGATTTGGCCTTGATAATAAGAGGACATGAGGCATGAAACATGAGTCATATGATAAAAGAAATATTTTAAAACAATTTAATGTACTTCTTGAAAAATATTATTTTGATGAGGCATTGTTTTGCACATTACAAAAAAAATATAAAGATGGTGAATTAAGTATAGAAGGGAATATTCTCAAAAGACCGTATGAAATACTAAAGAATGAAGCCCTTGATTTTCGCCTCGAAGATACTCATGAAAAAAACATTTTAGCTGAGCAAGGTCTTGAGGCAATACAAAGAGGAGAACTCGGTGTTCTTATTTTAAATGGAGGAATGGCTACTCGATTTGGTACAAAGGTTAAGGGATTAGTCGAGGTTTTTGATAAGCTCTCTTTTCTTGAAATTAAAATACGCCTCGTACGTTCTTATTGTGATAATTATAATGTTACGATTCCAATTTTTATCATGAATAGTTTCAATACTGAAGAGAAGACAATGCAATTTTTTGAACGAAAAGAATATTTTGGTATACGCCCCCACATGACTTTTTTTAATCAATCAATTTCATGTAGATTGAATAGAGAAGGTGATATCTATGTAGATAAAGGCATGAGGCCTTCTTTTTATACACCCGGGCATGGAGATTTTCAA
>CAZRKD010000243.1:0-2569 GCA_964600515.1 uncultured bacterium | reverse complement strand
GATCATGCCTAGTCTCGTGGGCTCGGAGATGTGTATAAGAGACAGCTACAGTATCCATTCTTTGATATATGAAAAAGATGCAGATACAGATATTGCGTTATCACTTATTTTTAGTCTTTACCTTGACTCTTCACTTTAATGATGGGAGAAAAATTATCATTTACCAAATTTTTTTCAGGAGGTAGTATGGAAAAAATCTTACGCTTACTGAGATTTGAATCTATGGAAATGGGAAAAACAGCAGTAACAAAATGGCTTACATTCCAAAAATTTCTTTTTGGTGGACTCTCGATTTTACTACTTGGTGTTATTGGACTTCAATTGATCGGAGACTCGACTGACCTGTTGTCTGAAAAAGCAACAAGCCTTTTTGGGCTCTTTATGATGATGTTCTTTGGTTATCTTCTTTCAAATAATAGAAAAGCAATAAACCTGAGATTAGTACTCATGGGACTTTTGCTTCAATTTAGCTTTGCGTGGATTACCATGAAGACTGCCATAGGCTATCGATTCTTTGATATTGCATCTTCGGTTGTCACTGGCCTTCTCGCTTTTACGAATAAGGGCTCAAGCTTTCTTTTTGGCGATAAACTCATGGACAGCCAAAATTTTGGATTTATTTTTGCATTTCAAGTTTTACCAACGGTTATATTTGTTTCTGCATTTACTGCAGTACTCTATTATTTTGGAATTCTTCAAGTTATCGTTGGTTTTATGGCAAAGATAATGTCAAAACTCATGAGAATATCTGGCGCCGAATCCCTTTCAAGTGCGGTTAATGTATTTGTAGGACAAACAGAGGCTCCACTTTTTGTTCGTCCATACGTACCCACCATGACTAATTCAGAATTAATGACGGTCATGACCGGAGGATTTGCAACAATCGCAGGCGCTGTTATGGCAGCGTATGCAGTATTTCTGCAACAAGCAGGACTCGGGGAAGGCGCTGGCCATTTACTCGTTGCAAGTGTTATCTCTGCTCCTGCTGCAATTGTCATGGCAAAGATAATATTTCCAGAAACGGGGACTACTCAAACAGGAATCGGCGAAACAATTAAAGTTCCAATCACCGATGCCAATATGCTCGATGCTGCAACTCGAGGCGCATCTGAAGGATTACGGTTAGCCGTCAATGTAGGAGCCATGCTTTTGGTTTTTATTGCATTTATTGCTCTTTTCAATTGGATGGTAGGACCTGGACTTGATTGGATTTCAACGTTTTTTGGTTTTGAATCACTTGGCCTTTCGCTTGAAAAACTCTTTGGATGGATATTTGCTCCTCTTGCATGGATTATGGGTGTTCCGTGGGAAGATTGTAATAAGGTTGGCAATCTTCTTGGGCAAAAAACAGTCATTAATGAATTCGTTGCCTATTTAAATTTAGCACCGATGATTAAAAATGGTGATATCTCTTTAAAGTCGCAAATTATCAGCATCTATGCACTCTGTGGCTTCTCTAATTTTAGTTCTATTGCAATTCAAATTGGAGGCATCGGAACAATGGCTCCAACACGAAGAGCTGATCTCTGCCGATTGGGTTTGAAAGCCATGATTGCAGGATCGCTTGCATGTTTTATGACAGCGACCGTTGCAGGAATTCTTTTATGAATATGCTGAAGTGCCTCATAGCTATTTTTTTTCTTTCAGCTAGTGCGTATGCAGACGAGCATGACGAAATAGAAATAATTCGCGAAGAGCAATCTGCGCTCTGGGAGGCTTTACAGAAAAACACTACACTCAATACTTTTGGATCATTTAATTTTGAAAAATACAGTAATGGATCTCCTGAATTTAATAATTTTTCTCTTGCAGCTGAGCTCAAAAGTTCAGTCGGGAATCGCATAAAATTTCATGGAACAATTGAATTCAATGGAATAGAGAATAGTACCGGAGATGACGAAGTTGGCATAGACGTTGTTACTGGATCTATTGACTTTACGCTACTTCCCTTCATCGTTTTTCGTGGAGGGATATTTCTGAATCCTCTCACCAAATATAATCAGAATTACGAAAGCTACAAGCGCAATCTTATTGCACCTCCCATTGGAGTGGCACTTATAACTCCGAGCCCACTTTCAGATCTTGGCGCTGGCTTTGTAGGAACGTTCGATATTATAGAAAGTTTTTTATCGCTTAATTATAAAGCATATGTAGTTAATGGTTTTAGCGACGACATATCGACAACAAATGGCGGTTTACAAGATGCTGAACAGCATTTTGGAGATAATAATAGCGATAAATCATATGTAACACGAGCTGAACTCAATGTTTTTGATAGCTTAATTTTAGGTGGAGCTTATTATTATGGAAAATTTGATCCATTAGGAAATGAATCTATTTCTGCATATGACCTCGCCTATACGCTTCGAGCATTTGAATTAGAAATTATGGGTGAATATATCGTAACTGATATCAGTGGAGGTTCTGATATAACAGGATATTATACTGAAGTAAGTTATTATTTGTATCCTGAATTTTTAGAACTCTCTCGTGATTCACGCGTGAATATTTCGTTTCGCTATGATTATGGAAAGATAGTAGCTACTTCAGATTCCACAGAAACAACCTA
>CAZRKD010000242.1:0-2595 GCA_964600515.1 uncultured bacterium | reverse complement strand
CTATAAAAGATGGCAAATCTCGGATCAAAATCGATTTAGAATACGTTCAGTTTCGGAATTCTCCAAAGAAAAAGATAGAAGGCAGTATTTTTCTCTATATTCGCCAAGAGCTTGATATTCATAATCATGACACGATTACTTTTATTTCACGGCTGAGCCAGATAGAAAATTTCGGAGATGATTTTGATTATGTCGCCTATTGCACACGGAATCGGGTTCAGTATCTTGCGCGTTTATATAGAGAAAAAGATATAAAAAATATTACTCATCCTCATCAAATGTTATTTCGTTTTCTTGATGATAAAATCCGTGAGCTCAATGCGTTTTTCAAAAAATATGACGAAACAGGGATCGTGAAAGCAACAATTTTAGGAGATAAAAGCGACCTAGATGAAAGTATTAATAGCATATTTAAAAAAACAGGGACAGCGCATCTTATCGTCATTTCAGGTTTTCATATTGCATTTTTATTTTTATTTATTTCGTTTATTCTCATCAAATTACTCTTTGAATGCGGAGGGCACGGGTATTCATTTTACTATAAAAAAATTGCCTATATCATAACAACGATTATATTACTCATCTATCTCTATCTCCTTAATTATCAAGTCCCAGCGCTCCGAGCATTTATTTTTATTTTTCTCTATGTGGTTTCGTTTTTATTCAATGTAAATCTATCGAGAGTGAGCATCATATTTTTTTCAGCATATCTTATTTTACTCATCGATCCGCAAAGCTTATGGAGTGCTTCATTCCAACTCTCATTTGCATGTGTACTGACGATTGAATTACTCGGCTTACCCATCATTACGTGGAGGCATAAGAAAAAAGAAAATAAAGAGAGTTATTCACGTTTTCAAAGCTTTCTCAATAAAATAAAAAAATATTTTATTGATTTGTTAATTATCTCTCTCTGTATTTCCGTATGTGTTCTTCCTCTCACACTTTATTATTTTCATTACACCAATATTTTAAATCCAATCTATAATCTTGTTGCGATACCGATTTTTAGTGTCATTATTGGGGTATCATTTTTCTTCTCGCTTCTTTTCTTTTGCATGCCCGTGTCAGTGCAATATGTTTCTTTTATGTTTATCAAAGCCATTATTAGCGTACTCTATAAACTTCTCGAGCCAGTGCAAGATTGGTTTATCTTTGAAATCAATTACTTACCGTATGAATCAGTTGTTATCTGCTACTCGATCCTGTTCATGATTGCCCTTATCCCTGCCTTTACAAAAGATAGATAATTCATAAATATTCATATATAAAGAGTTCCTAAACCTATGAAAAACCGAGAAAAAATAACGAGTATCGTAGCGCTTGTCGTATCGGTACTCTTACACTTGGGGCTCATTTTTGCTATTCCTATGAAATTTGCCGAACATAACAAAAAAGATGAGCTAAATAACCCTAAAAATATAGAAACTTTTCTTGCTTTTCTTCCCAAGGAATTTGAAAAAGAAAAGATGCCTATTGTTGATCTCATGGATGATCCGCATGTAAAGAGCAAGAAATCCAAAGATGCACAGTATCTCTCTGATAAAGATCGCAGTGTTGCTAAAGAAACAAAGGCAAAAAATCCAACGAGTAAACCTACGGAAAATTCACTGATACAAAGTAAACCAAAATCAGAAAAAAAAGAAACTCTTCTTGAGGATAATGGCGTATATTTCTCGGAAGAACCACCTAAAAATCCCGGTACAAAAGATGGTGACGACGATATCGATCTTTATCCGGATGTCTATAGACAGGGGGTAGATAATCGACCCTATGATCCAAATTATTTAGAAGGCCTTGAAGAAGGCGAAAGAACACAGCTTAATACCCGCGAGTTTTTGTATTCAGGTTACTTTACTCGAATTAAGCGTCAGATCTCGAGTCATTGGGATCCTCAAAAAGCATTTCAAGATATTGTGAAAAAAAGTAAATCACCTCGAAGCGATCTCAAAACAGAATTAACGATTACGATTGATCGCAAGGGAAGTTTACGAGGGCTTGATATTGCGAAAAGTTCAGGACAAGCAGAATGGGATGAAGAATCGCTCCGTGCAACGCGATCCGCACAGCCTTTCCGTAATCCACCCCTTGCAATGTTTGGCAAGAATGAATTCTATACATTTAATTTTGGTTTTATCGGTAGCTTTGACGTTAATTTCTTTTACAAACGAATTGAAAGAATGTATTAACCCAAAAGGTGCCTGTCAGCTTTCCGTCAAAAAGCGCCAGTCACTTTTGGCAGTATGAAAGCATTAGAAGTTGAAAACTTAACCAAAATATATCGAGGGAATCTGACGGCCGTAGATAATATTTCTTTTGCGGTTGATAGAGGGGATTTCTTTGCGCTTCTTGGACCAAACGGGGCGGGAAAATCAACGACGATCGGTATTGCAACTCATTTAATAGTGAAGACTTCGGGTAAAGTACGTATTTTTGGGTATGACATCGATGATGATCCCGGAACAGCGAAACAATTTATCGGCGTAGCTCCCCAAGAATTTAATTTCAATATGTTTGAAAAAGTCATCAATGTTTTGATTTATCAAGCTGGTTATTACGGAATACCTCGAAGTGTTGCTAAAGAAAAAGCAAAAC
>CAZRKD010000241.1:0-2615 GCA_964600515.1 uncultured bacterium | reverse complement strand
ACAAAATAAACTATATCACATGGGTATTCATGGGAATGTTTCTAGAAGCACACTCGCCTATGCAAATGAAACTCGAGATTTTCGAATGTATGCAGACTTTGCTCACATACTAATAAACATTGCACGGCAATTGTACATCAACGAAGATTTTGACATAGAGCTTTCTGAGACAGTTTATGCGCTTGATTCTTCTACGATTGATTTATGTTTATCAGTTTTTCCCTGGGCTCCATTTAGAAAGAAAAAAGCAGCAATCAAACTTCATACGCTTTTAGATTTACGAGGCTCAATTCCAACGTTTATCAGTATTACCAACGGCAAAATCCATGATGTGAATATTCTTGATGAGCTCATATTAGAAGCAGGATCAATCTATGTAATGGATAGAGGTTATTTAGACTTTACAAGACTGTACCAATTTACTCGAGCATCAGCATTTTTTGTAACCCGCGCCAAATCTAATACTCAATTAAAAAGATTATATTCAAGCACTGTAGATAAAGAAGAAGGAATAGAGTGCGATCAAACCGTTACTCTTGCGCATTACTATGCTTCACAGAGCTATCCAGATAAACTTCGTCGTATAAAATATTATGATAAAGAAACGAATAAAAATCTCTGCTTCTTAACAAATAATTTTACTTTTCCTGCGCTCACTATTGCCAAGCTCTATAAAAGTAGATGGCAAGTTGAATTGTTTTTTAAATGGATTAAACAGCATTTACGAATAAAAAAGTTCTATGGCACTTCTGAAAATGCAGTTAAAACTCAAATTTGGATCGCTGTATCAGTGTATGTCTTAATTGCGATAGTAAAAAAACGGCTGAAATTACAGTACAGCCTCTACACTATTTTACAAATATTAAGCGTAACTATCTTCGAGAAAATGCATATTTATCAAGTACTTCAGAATAATGACTACAAAACTCAAAAAACTAATGATCCTATCCAATTGAATTTATTCGATTTATAGTTGGACACTAGTGAAGAGGTATATATAATTTGAGCAAAATAATTATCTTATATAGAGAAATTAATCTAGATAAATTTCTTTACATATAAAAATTATCCGTATAATATAATAATACTATGAGCAAAATAAAAAAAAGATTGCTTGATTTACATTTGCCCGCACATAAATCAGCATTTTTATGGGGTCCAAGAAAGTCAGGTAAATCTTATTGGCTACATCATAATCTTAAAAATATTATTTTAATAGATTTATTAAAGACGGATGTTTTTAGCGAATATGCTTCAAGACCTTCGTTAATAAGAGAGCGTTATCAAAATGAAAAAAGAATTATTGTTATAGATGAAGTCCAAAAAATCCCAGATATTTTAAATGAAGTTCATTGGCTGATTGAAAATAAAAATATTTCGTTTTTACTTACTGGTTCAAGTGCACGAAAGCTCAAAAGAGGACATTCAAATTTGCTTGGTGGGCGCGCTTGGCGAAGAAATATGATGCCTTTATCATATCTTGAAACAACAGATTTTAATCTGGAACACATTATGATTTCAGGGTTATTGCCTCCGCATTTTCTTTCTCAATATCCACGTGAAGAATTAAGAGCTTATATTGCTGATTATCTGAAAGAAGAAATAGCATCTGAAGCTTTAGTACAAAATTTACCCACGTTTTCAGAATTCTTAAAAGTTGCAGCGCTTACTTCAAGTGAATTAATTAATTATGTTAATGTTGCAAGAGAAACAGGAGTTTCTCATAAAGTTGTTAGAAATTATTTTGATATTTTAGAAGATACCTATCTTGGTTTTAGAATTCCTCCATGGACACGATCAAAAAATCGTAGAATGATTGCCACTGAAAAATTTTATTTATTTGATGTTGGTGTTACAAACTATCTGGCAGGACGAGAACCTAAACAGGGAACTTCTGAATTTGGAAAATCATTTGAGCAATATATCTTAATGGAAATAAAAGCGTATCAGGCATATAAAAATCCCGAATTATCAATTTCTTATTGGAGGACAAGCACAGGCCAAGAAGTTGATTTCATATTAGGAGAAAAAAATATTGCACTAGAAATAAAAGCTTCTTCACGTGTTCATGAAGGAGATGAACGTTTTTTAAAGGCTTTGCAGGAAGATGGCCCAGTTAAAAACAGTTTAATAGTTTCATTAGAAAAAGAACCGCGGCAGATGAGTAAAAATATCACGGTAATCCCATGGAATTTATTTATAGAAAATCTTTGGGAAGGGATATATTTTTCTTAATAACACGATCTGGAAATAATTTCGAATCTCTAGAACTTCCCTACAGGTAGTGAACCTGCCAGCGATTTGATATCGTCATCCGTAAATTGTAGACCTGCACCAAAGAAGTAGTTGTGGAGATACTCTCTTTGTGTATCTTCGGGTTCAAACACAATATCGTCAATCCCTCCTGAAAGGACGGTAGTCAAGAAAGTTGTGTAAAAAGAAGTTTAAAAGAACTGCTCTAAATAAATCGACAAAAAGTAATGGAACATGAAAGAAGAGCAGAACATTTTACGATTGTGCGTCGACGAGCTTTTTATGGTTCATTATCGCATAATCAATACACGGTAGTGCTCTTCTTATCGAGTCATCCGAATCCAGCAAGATACACATGATAA
>CAZRKD010000240.1:0-2620 GCA_964600515.1 uncultured bacterium | reverse complement strand
TTTATCACGACCCAACTCTATTTGCAAGTGGTACAGTTTTCGGGGGTAAGGTCCCACGTTTTCACATAGATTTTGCTAGGTTTTTGAAGGTCATCAAAATAGCCGGTGGCGTGCAGTGTAAATGGACATTCACCGCAACCGTTAAGACCACAGTAAGGAAAAGGCACCACTCCGACAGATTCGGCTAAAACACCACTGCCTTTTTCTCTCCAACCATTGATTTGGCAACTATTGCAACAGATCTTCTCAGGCAGACAAAACATTTCGGTACAAATAGCGTTGGGAATAAGTTCATAAATTTGTATTTGAGGATCAACGTCACCAAAGACTCGGATGTCCTCTGAGGTTATATCCCTCAATCGTTCATAAGTTTGTACATCGGGGACGGAGGGTTCAATCGCCCATACACAAGAACAAAAAAGGGAAAGAAAAACTCCTGATAGTAAATAAGTCTGTTTCATTTGAGAAAACTTGTGTAAGTTATCGAAAGCTGGTCCGCTCGCCTCCCCAGAGTTCTTCAAAATTCTGGGCGATGGTTATCTTTAATTTTTGTTCCCAGCGTTTAAAAGTATAACATAAACTATTTTGCCAGTTTTTAAGCAATTGGGTGAAGTTTTTAATAAAAGTTTGAGCATTGTACCCATGAGGATATTTCAATTGAGGATGATGAATATCAATAATCAAACCATTGTTGTAGTGAGCCTTCACCAAATTGAAGTTCATAAGATTTATATACTCTTCTACCCAACGAACGACATTTTTGTTGATCCCCTCCTGACGCATTTGTTGCGGCATGCCATGATAAACCGTTAGATCCTCTCTTTTCTGAAATAACTTCACCAACGTGTTATTGATGATCAGTTGATGAAAAGCGAGTATCTGATTGCTATATCGAATAATTTCACGAAAGAGAATGTTGGTTGAACGCACCCCTTGATGCGTTTCCTCCTGAATTTTTTCTTTAATGATCCCCTGCTCTTCTCCTTTGGGCAACGGTTCATTTTTAAATAGGGGCCCAAGCTCATGGGGGTTCGTCTGAGCCATATCGTTGTAGAAATTTGAAAATATGGCCAAAGGGTTATTGTTAGGATCGTCTCGCCTAATTTTGGGCAATTTTTTTAAAAAGTTATGAACAAATTTATCGATGGTCGGTTGAATGATGTTTTGCACCGTCTTTAATTGCGGGAATTGCATGATCTGATCCCACAAGCTGTTGGTGAAACTTCCTAAATCCGCGAAGAGTTGCTGGGAGGATCCTTGAAGATTGCCGCTATTCTGCGCATACTGTTGAATGAATGTTGTCCACTGATTCAAAATAGAAGGAAACTGCATCTGCATTTTGGTATTAAAATGTTTTACCTCTTGAAGAAACTCCTCAAGGTTGGGCATATTGTTACGAATATCCATGGCGATCTGTTGGATCAATTGAATAATGAGTTCCACAAAGGTGGGATTTTGTGCCTCATTTTTTTCCAGACTAAAGGCGGGCGTAATGATGCCAAATAAAAAGGCAATCATTAACAAAACAATAACAAAAGAAATCCCTTTCCGTGGCCAAAGGTTATTCATCGTTTATTGTTGAGAAGGTTATTAATAAAAGATAGAATCTTTACTTCAAGTATGCCATGTAAAAAGGAAAATGGAAAGGTGAGATTCGAAGATATCTAAGAAAAGGAAGAGCTCTTTTTCAAAGCGTCTGCAATTTTGAAGGTCGTCTGAAGGAAGAGAAAAATGGTAGAGGGACGGGAATCAATTGAGCATTTTTTGCTCTGACTCGTTGCAATCACTTAAATAAGCCTATTTTTCGTTGAGAAATGACCACAAAATACTTTCCACGTTTTACACAACTTTATACAAGATTTTACAACTTCTTCACTTTGGATGGGCACTGTGTGGGCATTAAATTAAAAAAAGGCAACTCAAATATACGAGTTGCCTTTTTATTGATTTTTTATTTTGCTAATTATGAAAATCTTTTTCTTAAAAAAGCGGCCGCCATTCCTGTTCCGAATAGAAGTAAACTTGCCGGTTCTGAGATAACATTGCCATCTTCAGTTCCTGGAACTTTATCACTTCCGCCGTCTTCAAATCCGCGAAAACGTGCAACGAAACTTTGACTGCCTTCGCCATCGCCTGGTGGAACTGATAATGTATCTAAAAATGATTGTTCGGTTAACGTGTTAAGACTGGCGCCCGTCAAAGAAAACGTAAACGTCTCTGATCCTCCTACCGCAATTCCTAATGCGGGGTTTCCACCACCGGTAAAACCTCCGCCAGTACTAGCGCCAATATCAAACTGACCAAACGGCGCCCCATTAATACCATTACTGAAGGAAGGTCCACCTAGCAATCCAAAATCGGAATCTGTTGTAGATAAACTTACACCCGAAATAAAGTTTGAGGGATTATTGAACACAAATGCTGTAAGAAAACCACCATTAGCAGCTGGAGAGGTATTGGTTAAACTTATTTCGAGTTCTGCCGTTGTCGCATCAGTGAAACTGTAGCCTAATGAACCCGAGTATGACCCTAAAGGACCGATGCCATCAATAAAAATGAGTGCTTCGGACCTTACCCCCGAAAACTGTACCACTTGCAAATAGAGTTGGGTCGTGATAAA
>CAZRKD010000239.1:0-2623 GCA_964600515.1 uncultured bacterium | reverse complement strand
TAAAGGAAAATTTGCAGCAATTGATATTGAATCTAAGGATTATTTTATTGGAGATACCTTAACCGAAGCATATCAAAAAGCAAAGAAAAAGTATCCTAGCCACAAATTTCATTTTGTGCGAATAGGATATCCAGCTCTCGTATCATTGAAACACCACATGCACCCATGAAAATCAAAGGTTTTATAGATGAGAACAGATGTCCTCGAATATATTTTCAGTCCGTCACAGGGCACAAGGTTAGCCTCGTCGTAGATACTGGATTTAATGGAACATTGTGTTTGCCAAAACAGCTTATCAATGAGTTGAATTTTGAATTTATGGGTACATATGAGATTGAACTTGCAGATAGTTCACGCGTTCAATCACCAATATATTCTGGTGAAATAATTTGGTTTCGTAAGAAAAGAGAAGTTATTGCTTATGGAACGGAATCAAGTGTTGGACTTTTAGGAACCGAGCTCCTTCGTGGAGTTTATTTTGAATTGGATATTGATAAAAATTTTGTGATGATTACAGAGGAACAGTGAAATACGTATGAAGCTACTTATCTTCGATGAATTTAAACAAAAATTTTTCGAGGAATATATGATCTTAGATTCACGATGTGGAGAACTGACAGTAAACGAAACTTGCCTAGGTTCTTTCGAATGTTTTTCTTAAAACTTACCACTTAGTCGTTATTTCACCGTGAGTTGTAAGCTCCTTCAGCTCCTTCGGAACATTTGACATTTTTTTATTCCTATAGTAGATATCTTTTGTCCTTTTAACTAGATCCTGTGAGGTCTAGAAGGGTTTCTGAATTTTATATTACTATACGGAATTTTGTTATGAATGCACAAAACAACAAGCAATTTTTGCCTCAAAAAGTGTGTTTCAAGACAAACATTTATGGAGTAAATAGTGGAGAATAAAATTGTCATAGTCGATTTTGGGAGTCAGACTACGCGTCTTATCGCACGTCGAGTGCGTGAGTGTGAAGTTTACTCGGAAATTATTACACCTGAGCAAGTGTATAAAATTGAAAACGTTGCAGGAATTATTTTAAGCGGCAGTGATTTATCGACAAAAGCCTTTGATTATCGTCATGAGCTTGAAAGTATTTTTAGATTAAAAAAGCCCGTGCTTGGAATTTGTTTTGGGGCGCAGCTTTTAGTTCGCTATTTCAATGGCAAAGTGGAACCGCTTGCTACAAAAGAATTTGGAAGCGCAACAATTACTGTTTTAAAAAATAATTCATTTTTTTCTGATATACCAAAGAGCTCGACTGTGTGGATGAGCCATAATGATTCATTTGCGCTTATGCCATCTCTATTTTCTGTTACTGCAAAAAGTAGTAACAATATTGTCGCGGCATTTGAGAATGAAGCGCAAAAAATCTACGCTGTTCAATTTCATCCGGAAGTAATTCATACCCAATACGGAAAAGAATTGTTGTCGAACTTTGTATTTAAAATTTGTAAGGCTCCAAAAAATTGGAAACGACAAAATATTTTAGAATCGATTCTTAAAGATGGACAAAATATGATTTCTGGAAAAAATGTGCTGTGTGCAATTAGCGGCGGAGTGGATTCACTCGTTGCTGCACGTATTGTATCAAAGCTTTCACCCAAAAACGTAAAAGGATTTCTTATTGATAATGGTTTATTACGAAAAAATGAGGGAGCAATTGTTAAGGATTATTTAACACATAAAGCGGGGATTGATGTGACCGTTATTGATGCGCGTGAACGTTTCTTAGGGAAACTTAAAGGCGTCGAAGATCCAGAAAAAAAACGAAAAATTATTGGAGAGACGTTTATTCGTGTATTTGAAGAAGCCGTAAGTACATATAAAGATTTTGAATACCTCATGCAGGGAACAATTTATCCGGATGTTATTGAAAGTAAAAATATTAAATCGCATCACAATGTTGGGGGCTTACCCGCGGGAATAGAATTTAAAATCTATGAACCGCTTCGATTACTTTTTAAAGATGAAGTGCGTGAACTTGGAAGATCGCTTAATATTGACGAGGAACTTCTCAGGCGACATCCATTCCCTGGGCCAGGACTCGGCGTTCGGATCCTCGGAGAAGTAACCGAAGAACGAATTCATATTTTACAAGAAGTTGATAATCTTTATATTGAATATTTAAAAGAACACAATTTATATGAAAAAATTTGGCAGGCGTTTGCAGTGCTTTTACCTGTTCGTTCAGTTGGTGTTCAAGGCGATGCACGAACATATGCATATACAATTGCCTTACGTGCGATAACCAGTAATGACGGAATGACTGCAGATGTGTTTGATTTTGCATCTCATGATTTGAAAAAAATAGCATCGATTATTTGTAATAACGTAAAAGAAGTAAATAGAGTAGTTTACGATGTAACGACCAAACCTCCTGCTACAATTGAGTGGGAATAAATATATGGAAAAAATATTATTAGATTACCAAGAAGTACATAAGATGATTGAGCGAGTAGTTCATGAGATTATTGAAAAGAACACTCAAAATCTGCCTATTGCTTTAATAGGAATTAAAAGTGGTGGAATTTCAATAACGAAACGATTATATAATGTGTTACTCAAACAAAAAATATCATGTGCAATTGAATTGGGATTTATTGACCCGCGTCCATT
>CAZRKD010000238.1:0-2632 GCA_964600515.1 uncultured bacterium | reverse complement strand
AAGATGTAATGGATAAATATCCCCATGAATTCAGCGGTGGCCAGCGCCAACGCATTGGTATTGCAAGAGCACTCGCCGTACATCCTGAATTCATAATTTGCGACGAGCCGGTATCAGCCCTTGATGTGTCAATTCAAGCGCAAGTGATAAATTTGCTACAGGATCTCCAGGAACAATTTCATCTAACCTACTTATTCATTTCACACGATTTAAAAGTAGTAGAGCATATTTCAAATCGAATTGCCGTAATGTACTTAGGTAAAATTATGGAACTTATGAATTCCCAAAAAATTTTTACTGAATCACTTCATCCCTATACCAAGGCTCTCATATCTGCAATTCCCATTATTGATCCGCAAAAACGGGTTAAACGAATAATTCTTGAAGGCGAAGTTCCAAGTCCGATTCATCCACCAACCGGATGCCCCTTTCATACGCGATGTCCTCTTGCCGAAGAACGATGTACAAAAGAGGAACCTGAATTACGAGAAGTTCAACCAAACCATTTTGTTGCTTGCCATTTAGTGTAAAGCTGTGGTAGGAAGCCTTAAATTATAGATAAGGAGATTGATATGCAAATCGGAGATAAAGTTAGTTTTTCATTTGCGAAAGGCCAAAAAGAAGGCAAAATTGAAAAACTTTTCGAAAAAACAGTGTATATTCGGGTAGATTTCCCCAATCATAAAAATAAACTCGTGAAAAGAAAAATACACGAAATTAAACAAGCCTAAGTCAAAAACCATTAAGTCCGATAGCCGAGTGAAATAAGAATCGTATATGACGTGTCTTTAACCGTAGCATTCTCGACATTACTTCGTGGCGTATCATCATAAATGCTTTCGCCAGAAAAATTGAACTCAAGTATACGAGCCATAAATTTTGTCATGACAAAATAGCCTTTGGAATTTTCACCTACAATGCCTCCGCCATAGCCAATGCCATTATTACTCGAATAATTTCCTGAAGCATTTGCGGGATTTTCTAAGTACGTTGATTTAAAAAAATATTCAAAATCGCCTATTAGTGAGAAATCGCTATTTTTTATATGAATAATGTCTGGAATTTCAAATGACAGCCCTGTCACTGGCGAAAGATAGCTGTAATCGACAATTAAATTGTTATAAAATGGATCTTGGGCTGCTGCTTTACTCGGTGCATTTGAAGTAAAATAAAACCATTCGAATCCAAGAATAAAATCTATGCGAGGGCTATATAATTCAAAGAAAGGAAAAAAACGATACTTCATATCAAATCGCACGCGATGTGTATAGCCAAAGGCATTACCAAAATTTTGATTTGGAACCGAAAGATCAAAACTCGAAAATGCGCTTGTATATCCTAAAAATCCCGCAAGTGATGATCGTCGGATCGGCATTCTATAGAAGTTCATATCAAGCCCAAGATTTAACGATGGTGCACGTTGGGTATTCCCTATAACTTTAATCGCACCATTATTAAATGCATAATCGGAAATATACATTCCTGTACCTACATACAAAAAAAATTGTTTTTGGCGAAGATTATGGAGTGGCTGATCAACGCGTTCTACAAGTTCATCGATCATAAGATGTTTTTCGTCGAATTTTTTTTTCTCTTCTGCAAAAAGGAGTGTATAGAAAAAAAATATGGCTAAGAAAAAGAATTTAATAAACATACGATTATTATAGAAACCAGAGATGATTTGTGCAAGAGCGAATTGACTACAATAAATACAAAACATAAAGTATTTTCATGTCAAAAGATAAGACTACCGAACTTGAACGCGAAATACTCTTTCATAATTACCGCTATTTTGTTCTCTCTGATCCTCTTATCTCGGATCAGGAATTTGATGCCCTTGTTTTAAAACTAAAAAAATTAAATCCCTCGTCTAAAGTTCTTACGCAAATTGGATCAGATAAATTCTTAAGCACAACAAAAAATTCTATTAAACATACAATCCCGATGTTGTCGCTCGATAAATGCTATGATCTTGAAGATTTAATCAGTTGGACAAAAAATTTTGAGGGAGATTTGGTTCAATCACCAAAAGTCGATGGGCTCGCTGCTTCAATTCATTACAATGCTGATGGCATTCTCACGTTTGCAGCTACACGAGGAGATGGCTTTACTGGAGAAAATATCACGAAAAACATTTTTATGGTCGATGAAATTCCCTTACATATTCCATTCGGAAACTGTGAAATTCGCGGCGAAATATATATAAAACTTTCTGTCTTTAAACAATTCGAAGAAACGTTTAAAAGCCCTCGAAATTTAGCAGCCGGCGCAATTAAACAAAAAAATCCTGATAAAACAAAAGAATTTAGTCTCTCATTTCTAGCCTATGATTTTCTGGGAAAAGAATGTGCCGAAGAATGGGAAAAAATCGAACTATTAAAAAAATGCGGCTTTTATTTAGTAAATAGTAAAAAAATTATAAAAGAGGAATTAAGAAAAAGCATAGAACTTTTTCTCGAAGAAAAAGCCACATACGATTATGAAGTCGATGGAATTGTTTATAAAATTAATAGTATCAACGAACAAAAGCGCTTGGGCGAAACAGCCCACCATCCTCGCTATGCAATTGCTTATAAACTCCAAGGAGAATCAGGAATTACGCATCTTACTGACATCGAATGGAATGTATCGC
>CAZRKD010000237.1:0-2642 GCA_964600515.1 uncultured bacterium | reverse complement strand
AACGCAATTGACGATCAGCGTATTTTCATTTCTCTTGGGGATAATTTGTTGATAATTAGGATAGCCCCCTTGAAGTAGTCGCATCGAAAGCGTTGTATTTTCACCGATCACCACAAAATTATTATCCACAAAATTAAATGAAACTTCATTGGCCTCATCTTCACAGATTCGCTTTAATTCATTGAGGCCTTTTTTAGGAATAATCACTCCCTCGGTAATGTTGATCTTATTCCAATTTTCAACTTCTTTATCAATAACCGACAACCGATGTCCATCGGTTGCAATCATGCGAATGAATTTTTTTTCATCTCGGAGTATTTTTTCAAAATACACGCCATTCAAAATTCGTTTCGTTTCATTGATACTCGTTGCAAAAACTGTTTTATCGATCATATCGAGTAGATTCTCGGTTTCTAATTTAAAGAATTTATCTTTTTTATATTCAGCGATCTTTGGAAATTCAGAAGGATCAAGGCCATTTAATTTAATATGTGTTTTACCCGAGGTAAGATCCATCTTAAATCGATCATCAACGACAACTTCAATATCTTCTTTATCGGGAAATTCTTTAATGATGTCATAAAGCTTTCTGGCATTAACAACGAGCGCTCCTTTTTTTGTTACCGCAACGGGAAACTCCTGAATTAAAGCAATTTCAAGATCAGTTGATTTAAATGTCAGCGTTTCTTTTTCTCCTTCAATCAAAATATTAGAAAGTACATGGCCCACATTTTTTTCTGCTATAGAAATTGTTTTTGCTAATGCTCGTATGAATGAATTTTTTGTTATTTTAAATTCCATATATTCTCCTTCTCTTCTTTATTATATATATAAATAGTAGTAGTAGAGCCTGTGGATTTGTGTATCGTTTTACAACTTCCGAATTTCACTGTCAGTATTACCATTTTGCCTGTTGTTGCTTTTAGAAGTTTCCACACTACTCTCGTTTTGAAAACAATCAATCACCAAGCTATTAACAATAAATCAACACTCTTTTCAACAGATATCTATGACTGTAAATTCTTTTCTAATGTTTCAAGAGTAGTCACGAGATTTTTATCACTCTGAATTTTAGCTTCGATCTTTTTTATTGCATGAATAACCGTTGAATGATCCCTGCCCCCAAAAACATTTCCAATTTCAGGAAAAGAAATGTTGAAATGTTTTCTCGTGAGATACATAGCAATTTGTCGAGGAAATGCAATAAACTTCTTTTTGTTCTGTGATTTTAATTCATTGATATTGATATTAAAGAATTGGCACACGTGTTTTTGAACATCCTCGAGTTTTAAATTTCGATCGCTATCTTCAATAATATTTTTTAATATATCTTTGGCAAGTTGAAGCGTTACTGGAATCTTGGTTAAAGAAGAATATGCTTCAAGTCGAATAAGTGAGCCCTCGAGTTCACGGATATTATTCTTGATATTTGATGCAAGATAAAGCGCAACATCATCAGGCAATTCCATTTTATTGCTCTCTGCTTTTTTCTTCAAAATTGCAATTCGCGTTTCGAGTTCTGGTGGTTGAATATCAGCGATAAGCCCCCATTCGAATCTATTACGAAGTCTCTCTTCGAGGGTTGGAATATCTTTTGGAAATTTATCACTCGTTATAATAATTTGTTTTCGCTCTTCATATAATGCATTAAAGGTATGGAAGAATTCGAGCTGTGTTCTTTCTTTTCCTGCAAGAAATTGAACATCATCGAGTAAAAGCGCATCGCAATTCTGTCGATATTTATTCCGGAACTCATTCATTTTATCGTATTTAATACAGGAAATAAGTTCATTCATAAATTTTTCAGCGCTTAAATAACAGATGTTTAACTTTGGATTATTTTTTAACATCTGATTTCCAATGGAATGCACGAGGTGCGTTTTCCCAAGCCCAACACCGCCATAAATAAAAAGAGGATTGTAATTTTCGCCAGGATTATTTGAGCATGCAATAGAAGCAGCGTGAGCAAACTGATTGCTGGGGCCAACAACAAATTCATTAAACGTATAGTCTTTGTTTAATGCCGCGACTTCGAGTTTTTTCGAAAAAGTTTTTGGGCCAATATCAGTTTCATTTTCAGACGTCGGCATTTCTTCATCTAATTTTTCAGTGAGCTTGGTATTAATTTCAAGAGCAACTTGGTAGTCTTTTTTCAAAACCTCTTTACAGGTGTTCTTAATGAGCTCGAGATAATTTTTTTGAATCCATACAAGCCAAAAATCATTCGGAACCTGAACTATAATTCGTGTGTCCGAAATGGTTCCTATTGCAAGAGGCTCAAGCCACGCAATAATATACGGAGAATCGATTTTTTTCTTAATTGAATCAAGCAGTTCCTTCCAAACGAGTGAATTTGTTGTCATAAGTTCCTCATAGTCTTGTAATTAAAGGGTTATAGTAATCAACATATGATTATGCAAATGAGTATATAATAAAAAAAATAAATTGCAACTGTTTTTTATTTAAACATTTTCGGTACTCTTTTTTTCCAAGCAGTGGGAAGAGCCAGATCAATTGCGTCGTCGACCGTAATGATTCCTTTAATATGATTCACATCATCGACTACTGGAATTGCCATTAAATTATATTTTGCAATTTTTGTTGCTGCATCTTTTTGATCATCGAGGATTGAAATAGTGATA
>CAZRKD010000236.1:0-2649 GCA_964600515.1 uncultured bacterium | reverse complement strand
ACATATATCATGATAATGTTATTTGTCAAGTTTATCTCATTCCTCAAAGAAAAATTCATCTGTTGATTGACGCTCCTCTCTACCCTTGCCTTCAAGCTCTTCCGGTTCCATGCCTTTTAAAAATGCTTCAGTAATGCGATTTTTTGTTGTGCTCGTCGCACGTCTACCTGTTTTAGAGTCAATAGAAATAAAGTCAATTGTTTTTTCAGGTACTGTAAAATCTTTTTTATCTAAATTTTTTACAACCTCGCGCATGAAGTAGAGCCAAATGGGGCTTGCGGCACGAGCTCCTGTTTCGCCTTGCCCTAATGTTTCTATTTCATCGAAGCCAACCCAAACACCGGTAGCAAGCGTCGGAATATAGCCAATAAACCACGCATCTTTATATTCATTCGTTGTTCCGGTTTTTCCTGCCGCAGGATAATCAAGTGAAAGCACACTCATTCCCGTACCTGACTGTATTACTCCACGTAACATATGGGTCATAATATATGCTGTTTCAGGTGGAAGTACATATCCACGAGGGATGGGTAAATCAAGATGAGAAATTTTACCCATAATATCATTTTTTTCAAGCTCTTCTTTTTCCTCAATTTTTGATGCATGAATCATGCGAATTACTCTTTCTTCTCGTTCCGATTCAATGGCTTTTTGAAAGCTCGCATCTTCGAATAATTCACTCTGATGATCCATAGTTTTTTCAAAATCATCAATTGTATTTTCTTCAAGAATTCTTCCAAAGCGATCCTCTACTCTTTTAATATAGATGGGGAGAACGCTTTTGCCAAGTGAGGGAAAATGAGCATATGCGGTTACGAGCTCTAGAAGCGTAACAGCAGATGATCCTAATGACAGCGAAAGATCTTGTGTTAAAGGCGACATGATCCCCAGTCGCTTTGCATAGTCGGTTACGTAATCAATTCCAATATCCTGAACAATTTTTATCGTGGTAATATTAAATGAATGAATAAGCGATGATCGAAAGAGAGTATCCCCATGAAAGGTTTGGCCATAGTTCGTGGGCTTCCACAAGAAATCCCGAGTTGGATCATCATACACTATGGGCGAATCAATAATAACTGTTGCCGGTGTGTAGCCTGAATCGAGCGCTGCTGCATAGACAATGGGTTTAAAGGCACTACCTGGTTGCCGCAGTGCTTGAGTAGCTCGATTAAATTCACTCATTTGAAAATCATATCCCCCAACTAATGCTCGAACATATCCCGTATGTGGATCTACTGCAATGAGTGCTCCTTGCACGGGCTGTTTTAGATCTGTATAGCCTTGCCGCTCTGATAATTCATCCAATCCTTGCTTCACCGCCATTTCCGCAAATTCTTGTAAGGGAAGAGAAGCCGTTGTATATACCTTCAATCCTTCTCGTAATACCATGTCGTTACCATACGTTTCCACGAGATATTTTCGGACATGTTCGAGAAAATAGGGAGCACGTGATAGATTGAGATCTTCTTTTTTGATAACTTTAATTGGACTATCAAGCGCCTCGCGTGCTTCTTTCTTAGAAATATATCCTTCGGCAACCATGCGCTTCAAAACATATTTTTGGCGTTTTTGAGCTCTATCTAAATTGGTGAAAGGAGAATAGAGAGACGGAGCCTGCGGCAAACCAGCGAGAAGGGCAATTTCTCCGAGCGTAAGCTCTGTTACATTTTTATCAAAATAATTTTTTGCTGCAGCACCAATGCCATAGGATGAATGACCAAAATAAATTTGATTGAGATAAAGATATAAGATGTGGTCTTTTGAAAAATTATTTTCAATGCGATTTGCAAGAATGAATTCTTTAATTTTTCGTGCGATTGTTCTTTCTTTAGTAAGTAAAAAGGTCTTGGCAACTTGTTGAGTTATGGTGCTTCCACCCTGACGAATTCCCTGTGCTACAATATTTTTTATCATTGCGCGGATAATGCCCCATGGATCGATTCCCTTATGTGTATAGAAATGGGCATCTTCGGCTGCAATCA
Organism: uncultured bacterium; assembly: GCA_964600515.1. Taxonomy (GTDB): domain Bacteria; phylum Bdellovibrionota_F; class JAHFAK01; order JAHFAK01; family JAHFAK01; genus JAHFAK01. The sequence continues at coordinate 664 of CAZRKD010000236.1, read as the reverse complement.
CCGCATGAATAAGCCTTTCTGGAATTTCAGAAAAAGGAATAATTTCCCGATCTTCTTCAAAGAACTTTCCCATTAATTCGTAATCATCAGAATAAACCTTGGTCGAGAGCGGCGGTTCATAATCACGCAGTGCTTGAAGGGATGGCAAATCAAACGCAGAATAGGTAAAAATCGACACGAAAATTGTACATAAAAAAAAGATAAACAGTAAAACATACAAAAATACAATCGAAAACCGTATATGTCTCATAAAGCCTTTTGACAATAATATGATTGTAATGATATTCTTTATATACAAAAATAACAATTTATTTTCATGAATACTTCTAAAAAACAGCTACCCAAAGACATAGTAGCACATATTAAAGTTATTGAAGGTCCAGATCGAGGGCTTTCGACAAAATTACTGTATGACATAACCTCGATCGGACGAAGAATCGCTGATATTGTTTTTACTGATCCAAAGATTTCAGGAACACATCTCATTATTGAATATCGAAGCAATGGAAAATTTTATATTATTGACCAAAAAAGTATGAACGGAACTTTTTTAAATAATCGGCCTATCCGTGAATCACAACTTTCCGATGGAAATATTGTAAAACTTGGGAAAACTTCCTGCATTTTTACTTGTACGAACATAAAGGATGGAACAAAAGTTCTC
>CAZRKD010000235.1:0-2736 GCA_964600515.1 uncultured bacterium | reverse complement strand
GATGAAGTTCAGACGGGACTTGGCCGTTGTGGAGCAATGTTTTGTTTTGAGCACTATAGTCTTACACCTGATATGATTCTTATTTCAAAGGCATTAAGTGGCGGTTTTGTGCCCGTGGGAGCAGTGCTCACCTCAAAAAGCGTTTATGAAAAAGTATTTTCGTCGCTTGATCGCTGTGTCGTGCATTCGACTACATTTGGACAAAATAACTTTGCTTCTATTTGCGGACTTGCCACACTCGAAGTTTTGAAAAAAGAAGAACTGATCCCAAGAGCAAAAAGTTTAGGAGATTACTTCATAGAGAAGCTCTTAGAGCTCAAAGAAAAATCTGAATTTATCAAAGATATTCGCGGTAAGGGGCTCATGATTGGTATTGAATTTGGGCCACCGGAAAAATTGACTTTAAAAATGGGCTGGAATCTTATCAATAAAATAAACGAAGGACTCTTTGCCCAAGTTATTTCAATGTCCTTAATGAGAAAATATCGAATTCTTACCCAGGTCTCAGGCCATAAAGTAAATATAATAAAAGCCCTCCCTCCCCTCATTATTTCAAAAAATGATATTGATTATTTTGTCGATTCGCTCGGTGAAATACTGCATGAATCCGAAAAATTCCCCGGCCCAATCTGGGAAATGGGTAAAAGCTTTTTGAAGGTATAAAAAAGCCTTTACTAATCTCTACAATTCTATTATAAAAAAGGCGTAACCTTATTATGGTGGTACAATGACAAAGAAAAAACTAAAAGAATTTAAAGATCTCCTGAACCTCAAGCTTAAAGAACTCTTAGTAGAGGCAAAAGAAACATTAAGTGGAATGACTGACGTTAAGGATAATGTTCCTGATATTACCGATGTAGCTTCACTTGAATCTGATCGCAACTTTCTCTTACGAATTCGCGATCGAGAACGAAAGCTTATCATAAAAATTCGAGAAGCCCTTGATAGGATCGATAAGGGGAGTTTTGGCCAATGTGAAATATGTAGCGAAGAGATATCGGAAGAACGCCTCCGCGCCCGCCCTGTAACAACTCAATGTATTGAATGCAAGACCGAAATGGAAGAAGCTGAAAAACGGACAAAAAGAGAATAAAGCGTCGTTCGTGAAGCGTGAAGCGACAAGAATTATTACGCTTAATGAGTCTCTAATTTCATCACATATAACTTTATCCTTTCTTTTATTATTATCAACGTGTATACTTAATATAAGCATTATTTTTGAATGTAATTTATTAAGTTACTTTATATAACAATATGAAACGATTACTATTATTAATTATTTTCTTCTTAAATATTTCTTCTCCCGTTTTTGCTGAATATTTTCCGGAGCCTCCTGAATTAAAAGATCAAATTGAGTTTTGGAAACTTATTTATTCAAAATACACCACAAAACAAGGACTCATCCATGACTATGAAGATCTGGCAGTTATTTACACTGCTGTTGATATTGAAAATGATAGCAGTAATTCACGCAAAAGCATTGTCAATCGAACAAAAGAGAGATACGCTGATATTTTAGAAAGCATTGTCTATAAAAATAAAACAAATCTAACCGATGAAGAAGAACGAGTCTTACGTTTATTTAAAGATCAATCGAGTAGCCGGCTTTTACGCGCTCGAAATAATATTCGTTTTCAGTTAGGACAAAAAGACCGATTTATGGACGGAGTAAAACGATCGGGAAGATACATGAATCGAATTCAAGAAGTGTTTAAATCGCAAAATCTTCCGCTCGAACTTTCATATCTTCCGAATGTTGAATCTTCGTTTAATACCTATGCGTATTCAAAATTTGGTGCAGCAGGGCTTTGGCAATTTATTCGAAGTACAGGTAAAAATTATTTAAGTATCTCCGATGCAATCGATGAACGACTCGATCCAATTGTTGCTTCAATCGCTGCTGCAAAACTTTTGAAACATAACTATACAGAACTTGGCACATGGCCACTTGCAATTACGGCGTATAATCATGGATTACAAGGAATGAAGCGGGCAGTAGGACAAGTTGGGACAACAGACATCGTTACGATAATTCGCGAATACAATAGCCGAATCTTTGGGTTTGCTTCGCGCAATTTTTATACTGAATTTATTGCTGCAAAACATGTGTATGAAAATCATCAAAAATATTTTGGAAATATTACGCTCGATGAACCACTTGCATATTCAACGGTTGTTATTAGTGATTTTGTTAATATGGATGTACTTATAAAATATTTTAAAACCGATGCTAAAACAATAGAGGAGTATAATCCCGAAATACGCCCAACGGTATATCGAGGTGAGAAGAGATTGCCCAAAAAATTTATTCTCAAATTACCCAAAGATGAGCGGCTCAATTATGCAGCCTTATATGATGCAATTCCATCTCAATTTAAGACGACACACCAACGTGCCTCATCATCGTATCGTGTAAAACGAGGGGATAGTCTGTCGACAATTGCACAGCTCTTTAAAACATCGGTAGGGACTATTAAAGATTTGAATCACATTGGCCGAGGATCACGAATCTATGTTGGTCAGATTCTCAAATTACCGTCATTTGATGTTGGCATTCGAACTCCGATGAGTAATGAAGAAAAGCTCATCGCCTATAATATTACAACTCTATCCGAACAAGGAATAGAGAAAGAAGAACCAAAAGAAGTCGCGACTGCGGGGCTCGTTAAAGCAACCCTCACTGAAAATATACCAAAGGAAAAGCCTAAAGTTTCGGAGAAAAAAATTATTACCAAA
>CAZRKD010000234.1:361-2743 GCA_964600515.1 uncultured bacterium | reverse complement strand
CACGCGTAAGATCGTCGGCAGCGTCAGATGTGTATAAGAGACAGATACTGACCAGGGATCGCAATTTACGAGTACTCACTTTACTGATGAACTCAGTAAAAGAAATAGTAAAATTAGTATGGATGGACGAGGACGAGCACTCGATAATGTGTTTGTTGAACGATTATGGAGAAGTGTAAAATATGAGGATGTCTATATTAAAGACTATGAATCAGTTCGTGATGCATATACGGATTAAAACAATACTTTTTATTTTATAATACGAAACGTCCTCATCAATCGCTGGGATACAAGACTCCAGCATATGTACATTATAATGGGATACATGATGAATAAGGATATGAGAGTTTACCATAGGTCGGGCATATGTTTTATGAGCTTTCCATGGGCTCATAAAACATATGCCCTTTATCAACAATTAATAACTGATGCGGTGTATTACTCACTATCTCTCTTTTGCTTAAAAATGGTCTTGACAAAGGGAGCCACCTTAACGAATGATTTTTATCAGGGATTATACGAATCGTACTTTTTTTCCAAGCATAGCCTGAAGGGATTGTGCGAGAGAATTTCGAAGGATTTTTTTATTATTGTGAGGAGAATAGGAATTCTTTTCCATAGTTTTATAGATTTGATGAGCCATGATGAAGGGAAAAAGAATTGCGCCGCGGCCACGGGATATCATTTTATATTTATGAAATGAAAGATAGTGAGGAATATCCTCGAAAAGATTTCTCACATAGCCAACAAATCGCTGGCGTGCTTTATTTATTTGATCTTCCGTTAGGCCAGCTATTCGATGTGTTTGGATAAAATTTCCAAGATGAGGCTCATATACACGGCCTTCGTTAAAATCTTTTTTAATGTCTTTTGCCATATTTACCATTTGTAATATTTCACCGAGATGGGCACAAATACGTGCATGTTCTTTATTCATAATAATTTCATGATTATAATGCCATTGAAAAAGTTCATCTAAAAATTCCCCAACACAACCTGCGACATTGTAGCAGTATTGTTTGAGTTCAGCCTCTTTGGTGAGGCAGCCCTTATTTTTTTCAAATTGAGTGATATTCCAACACATGCCCTGTGACATAGTATTAATGAGACGAACAATTGATGCTTGAGGAGTTTTTGGTAATAAAAAAAAAGCATCCCGAACTACATTACTTTTTTTGAGCAATAAGAGCGATGCATGATCTTCAGGATTATCAGGTGTTTTAGTATGAGGAACGATGAGCTGTTGTCCTTGTAAATGAGATGGAAGACTCCCGAGTAAACGAATTCGATCTCTATTATCAATATCAATTAAGTCTTCATATGTATCGAGCATACGACAATAGAGATATGCGACAGTACAGGGCAACACTGTTTTATTTGGCAAGAGTGAAATAAAAAGCGAAAATGTCCGTGATACATAGGGAAGAACTGCTAGCGAAAATTGCTTTGGTGATTCAATACTCTCTAATTGAGTCAATGGCGGATTATTTCGAGCGACCGTAAAATTTTTATAGAGAAGTGTTAATCTATCTAATTCAGAAAATTTCATTGGGCCGCTTCTACGTAATTACGTAACTCTTCAGGAATAGCAAAATGAACTTCTTCAGTGATATGAGTATATTCTTCAATATCAGAAACACCGTGTTTTTTGAAAAAATCTACACTTTGTTCTACTAAATATTCTGGAGCCGAAGCTCCGGCAGTAATGGCAAGAACCGCTACATCTTTCAGCCACTCGGGGTTCATTTCATAAATATCATCGACGAGATATGATTTTGCTCCATGCGCAATTGATACTTCAGTAAGCCGCTTTGAATTTGATGAATTTTGGCTGCCAATAACAAGTATCATATCGACTTTGTCGGCAAGATCTTTAATTGCCAATTGTCGATTTGTTGTCGCATAACAAATATCTTCTTTTGGTGGAAATTTTATGGTAGGAAATTTCTTTTTGAGTGCTTCAACAATAGGTTTTGTATCATCGATACTTAAAGTTGTTTGAGTGATGATAGCCGTTTTTTTGTAATGAGTCGGGAGTTTTTCAATATCTTCAACAGACGATACAAGGGTGATTTTATCGGGTGCTTCTCCCATGGTTCCAATAACTTCATCATGTCCTGCATGACCTACTAGAAATATATGTCTACCTTCAAGCGCAAAACGAATTGCCTCGCGATGAACTTTGGTAACGAGCGGACACGTGGCATCGATTGCCTTCAAGTTTTTTAGTTTTGCCTTTTCATGTACATCGGGAGCAATGCCATGGGCACTATAAATGACAATCGAGGTATCAGGAACTTCGTCTAATTCATCAACAAATATGGCACCGAGTTTTTTAAGCTCTTCAATGGTGGTGATTTTCTTTCTGCCGCTTCTGCGGGG
>CAZRKD010000234.1:0-351 GCA_964600515.1 uncultured bacterium | reverse complement strand
CTTCAACGACATGATAATTATGAACAATTTCTTTTCGTACATAAATCGGTGGTCCAAAGTATTGAAGACTCAGCTTCACCACATCAATAGCACGATCAACTCCCGCACAAAATCCACGGGGCTTTGCTAAAAGAATCTTTTTTGGAAGGTACGGTAACGTATTCATAATTACAGTTTATCTAAGCCCAAAAGCGCATATGAGTCAAGAAGGTGTTTATTCAAATTAATCAATTAATTCAAGACTCTTGTAATCAACATTAATCGGGAAAACGTGGGAAAACGTGCGGACGAAGAAACGGGAAAACGTGCGGACGAAGAAACCGACTGAAAAAGTACGGGGCACATTAGAAA
>CAZRKD010000233.1:0-2787 GCA_964600515.1 uncultured bacterium | reverse complement strand
CCACCAATGATTGCGCCGTTCAATCGTCCTGAAGTCGTTGAATTAATGGCATACATATAGAGCACATAGGTTCCTGGGCTTATTCCATAAATGCCAAATTCTCCATTACCATTTTGTCCTGTTTTATATCCCGAAAGTCCGCCCATGGCTTCACTTGTTTTTGTGTTGATAATAACGACACTTGCTCCAAAAACTCCGGAGCCCGTGCTTCCCTGCACTTTTCCTTCAATACAGCCGAGCTCAGTATTAATGTTATTGGCGGGATATAATGATGAGATTACTCCCGTATCATCAAGAGCCAAATCTTTCCCCATGCTATCGTCATTGGGAAATTTCGTGTAATACATCGTTGGCAATAGGTCATCAGTTAGATAGGAATCTACGATATTTGAATGAGCAATGCCCGCGAAATGCCCAAGTTCATGGACGATTGCTGATTGTAATATGCCATCTTCGAGATCAATCGAGGTATTGATAATAACAACACCATCGAGTATTTCACCGGTTGTTTCATCAGAAAAAGGTATCGCAGCTCCAAGTACCGATTGGGCATCAACCCCAAAGATATTTTCAAAGATTTTTCCATCATCATCAAAGATGATTTCATGATCTCCATCTTCTTCGCTCGTCGTAAAATTGGATGAGCTCAAACCCGGAATAATTGATTGATAGTAGGGAGATTTAGGATCCGAGAGAGCTTCATAATTAATATTATCATCAAGATATTCTTTGATGTTATACGAGAGATATGATGTTCCGACATTTTGCCAAATCGAAATACTATCAAGAACAAGCGATATTATTTTTTCTCCATTATCCGTTGTTGGTTTATCAATCTTAACATCAATGGGCATATTATTTTCTGCCCAAAAACGAATGCCGATGCCACTTTCCCAGTTTTCAGTTAAAATAACATAGGCATAAAGTTGAGATGAAAAGAGGAGTAATAATACGAGTAATTTTTTCATTTGATGAATTTAGTAATTTCTTCTTTAAGCGTTTCATACGTATAGGTTTTGTCTCGATACGATGCATGCATTTTATTTGTTTTTGAATCTTTTGTTAATTTGAGATAACCCTGCTTGAGTCCTTTAATTTTAAGGGTTTCCGTAAAAAAGATTACGGCTTCATCACCAATTGCAATAGACGGAATAAGTTGTAATTTCTCTGCGGTTTTTAATGTTTTCACTTCGATCGATTTTTTTTCGTGAGTACCCTTAATGATTTCTTGAATGGTGAATGTATATACTTTCTTTTCAATACCGGCTTCAGTAATGAAATATATTTTACTACATTTTGTACGGACAATGAGAGGAGAATCGAGAGCAAGTTTTTCGAATGAATACTCTTTAACCGTCACAGCAGATGTTTGAGTAATATAAAATAGACAAATAAAAATTATCATTTGATATTTTTTCATCATTATTTTTTCTTTTCATCAAAAATATAAATAATTTCGTTATCGTGAGCCATACCGAGATTTTTTCTCGCCAGTTCTTCTATATATTTTTTGTCATTTTTGAGGCGATTAATCTCTTCTTCTAAGTTATTATTTTCTTCTGTAATCTTACCAATTCGTGTTTCAAGAATAGTTACTTCGCGATAGATTCGTATGGTATCTATGAGCCCGTGTTCACTAAAAAGGGCGATTCCCAAAAAGACAACAAAAACAAATCCTATGAGAATAAAGAATCCTCTTTTATTCTTTAATGCATAATGATGTTTTTTCCATTCATTTTTCATAAGGTAAAATCGTAAATTCTTGTACAATGTTCCCTTTAATCAGATGTTCCTGAATGATTTTTTCTAATACGTCGGGTGTGCATGAATGATACCAAACTCCTTCTGGATACACAACGGCAATAGGGCCTTCCATACAAATTCGTAAACAATTTGCCTTAGTTCGGTATACTCCACCTTGGTCCGATAGTCCAAGATCATCGAGACGTTTTTTTAGATAATTCCACGACTCGAGTCCCTTTTCTTTTTCTGCACATTTTGGTTTTGTCTGATCTGCGCATAAAAAGATATGGCGTTTTATTTTAGGAATACCAAGCGAATCCGCAAGTTTTTTAAGGTCTTCAATTGCCATATACGGTAAGAAATATAGTGAATTCAAAGCTTTTTGTCACGACGAAATCTCTTAATAAATAAAGCACAATACTCTTTGATTCCTTTGCTGTGAGAGAAGGAGGGAAAGCCACTTATCAAAGCAATTACGATAATAGAAAATAATAATTTTTTCATTACAGATTTAACCTCCAGTTTGTATAAACGAAATATATCAAACATAAATTATGCAAAAAGTCAACTTTTTAAAACGTATTCTTTTTATTAATATTTTTTATGTAATGAAAGATTTTGCATTGGATACATTACAGGAAGACAAAAAAGGCAGTCCCGTAAACCTAAATATTCCTATAAACTTCTTTGCGATGCCGTATTCTATAGATAAAGACTTTTTTGGCAGCATCATCAATGCGATATACTATTCGATAATTCCCCACACGGATTCGATAACCCTCATCACCCGATAATTTTAATGAACCGTAGGGACGGGGATTATGGGTTAGTGTTTCTATAATTTTCTCGATTTTAATGAATTCTTTTTTTTCGAGATCATCGAGATCTTTCTGGGCCTTAGGGACGAGAAATATCGTATGCACCGATTTCATTTACGGCCTTTGAGATAATCGTCGAAGCTCTGAGCGAGCTTCTCAGTCGATCGAAGGGTAAAAAGATCCAGAAGATCACCCGCGAGTTCTTCGCGTTCCATCTGTTCACGAA
>CAZRKD010000232.1:0-2796 GCA_964600515.1 uncultured bacterium | reverse complement strand
ACCACGAAGATCATATGCAAACCTACACGGAACAAGTGTGTTTTTTTCTTTTAAGGGATACAAAGTTGGATTATGAACATCAAACACATACCAACTGCCTTGTGGTGTCGGTCTATGCGAACCAAGATAAAGTCCTAGAAAATATATATCTTCCCCTGGTCGTGAAAGCTGACTTCTAAGCACTTGCCGATCAACAACTTTTCCTTCATCTTTAAATAAGCGCCATAATTCCTCAATTTTGGTTCTTACATCTAATGATGCTTCTGGATTAAATTTCGCTGGTGGAATCATTTGATGCAATTCGGAAGGAAGTCCTTCAGAAAAAAGAAGTCCTACGATCTGGATTGTACGGCGCGCATCAGAGTCATTATATCGCTCTCTCAACACCTTATAGACAGCCTCATGTACATTAACTGCCATTTGGTGTGTGGGTGGTAGAACATCCCAAACATACTGCGAATAAAGAATTCTTTTATCACTTGTATAAATCGCTGCCTGTAGAAAACGAGCTAACCCAACTAAACATTTAAAGGGTTCAACAATACGCTCGTCATCACCAGTAGGTGGTATCTTTAGAGGCAAAATTTCTCTGCGTTCTAAGATATCAGCCAAAGCATCTCTTACCCACAGATAAAACTTAGGATTAACGTCATTTAATTTCTCAATAACCTCAAAAGCACCTTCTATTTCTGATCCCGATCTTTCTGGTATTGTAAGGGGTGGCTTATGAAAATTCTCAGCCTCCCATAAATCTTGAGATAAGGCAGATAAAACATTTTCATTAGTGTCTAGGCATACAAATGAGCCACCTCCATGTGCGCTTTCATTGCCCCCTGCTTTTAAATGCATTGGAAGTATAAGAGCAACTCCTATATAGAGCATTCCAATTGTTAATTTTGTTTTCATGTTTTCATCCTCCTTGTTTTGGATTTATTTTGAATTACGGATACTGGGAAAATTTGAACTGCTAAATTATAAACTGCTTTTGGCGAGCCTTTGGATTCTAATTCTTCCATAAGTTTTCTCCTAAATTTTCTTACTTGCTCAACAGCGTAAGGAATATGTTTTGGATCGATAGCCATCGTCATGGCTGAAAAATCTCTTACTTCTATTGGATCGTTTTCTAACGAATTTAGGGCTTTGGTTAAAATTTGTTTGTGGTGTTTTCGAGTAGCTCCTGTTGAAATCGTATTTTCAACTTTTAAATGATTTTGACTTTGCCTCCATTTGCCATTGACTCTTTCAACAAGTTTGAGTCTTAAAAGCCTTTCCATGGCAATTTGAGCTTGCATTTGCGTGATATTCAATTGTTTTGAAATCCAGCGAGCTTCAAATTTTGCATTGGGTATATCTAAAAGACTTAAAATCCAGTAATGATAGACATCCGCAATAACTGAAAAAACATCCAACGTCATTTGTTGATATGAGGGAACTTTTACTTCACTTACTTCTTTTGAAGTTTTCTTTTTTGGAACTCTCAGATTTAAGAACATTTCTTTCTCTTTAGGATTAAAACCTAAAATATCTGCAACTTTTGGAGCAGCAAACTTAGAAAGTGGTCTTTTCCCAGAAAGAACCAATGAGAGTACGGTATGGCTCATGCTCAAAGCACGCGCAAAGCTTCGTAGAGAGTACCTTGGGTTATTCTCACAACGCCTGGAAAGCTCTCTTTGAAGGGCTGACCTTGGTTCTAACATGGCTTCATTGACTTGCATGATGGAGCGCTTTTAACAAGGCTTTACTCCAAATGCAATAGGACAAGATAACAAAGTGGTTTCATAATTTTTGAAACCACTTGACTGTCAATAATGCAACTTTCATCTCAAACCGACTTTTCATCGCTTGTATCCTGAATTTTTCCAAGGAGGGTTTCCGTCTTCATAAGGAGGCGCCATCGGTTTGAACCGAACTAGGGCACTGTGGTTAGAAGACTTTTTTGGGGAAAAATTATTAATACCGCCTCTTACAGGGTTGAAACCGATGAAAGTTGAAGTAGATATTTCTGATTTTACTTATGAATTCTCTTACAGGATACACACAGTCCAGATGATAAGACTAAAAACCGGAGATATCGCTGTTTAAATTCGGGTATTTTTGTGGTATGAGACTTGCACTTATATCTTCAGAAGAGGTAAAAAATGGGCTTACAAGCTACGTTTTTTAGACAAGTGACAATTTTTGTCACTTGGAACGTAAAATATGAAAAACAGTAGAATTTTATTTTTAATTTTATTTCTATCATTTGTTTGGACTTCTAAAGTTTTTGCTCTACCTGATTGGTACATCAATCCTTCTATTTATACGGGTACAAACTTGAAACCAAGGATAGAAATTGCTATCCATTTTTTAATAGAAAATCCAAAGGCTGGAACTGGTCAACTGAGCGCAGAGTTTGACTACCTAAAAGAAATTATTCAAATGGAAATGTCATTACGGAATCCCAATCTAACTGGACAAGAAGCCTTCTTGATTGAAGAAAAATATGGATTATATCGCGGTGCTTCTTCAATTATTTTTGAGTACCTACCTGAAATTTATAATCTTCATCCCTTTTTAGTAAGTTCAGGTGAGGTTCAAGGTCTTATGGATTTAGTATCTAATATTCCAATAAAAGATCTCTATTCTTTTGCCATAAATCATCTCATTTTTTTACCTTCTTCATCAGGTTTTTACCTTTATGAAAGAATTGCTGATCGGTTTTTGGAATCTGGGAACTACATTGGGGCAGCATTTTATTTTGGATTATTGAAAAAATTTTCAAAGCGTTCTGGGTGGTTTGTGCCGCAATTTCTTCGT
>CAZRKD010000231.1:0-2829 GCA_964600515.1 uncultured bacterium | reverse complement strand
TCAACAAAAAAAATCAACCTGACGCTGCGTAGCGATTGAAAAGAGAGACCGATGCATATACTGTTTGTGTAAAAATCAATCCAAAAAGAAGAATAAGATTAAAAGTATTTTTCATAAATATACCCCTTATAATAAAAATTATTAAAAGCAATTTAGTACCAATAATGCCCATTGTCAAGTTTTAGGTGATATTTGAGAGTAAAGTTCAGGAAGGCTTATATTATGCTCTTCGGCAATTCGTTTAATATCTTCATATTCCGGAGCGGCTTTGTATATTTTTTCTTTATCTTTTGCAACTTTAAATCGAACTTTACCATACTTTGTTTCAATTTCGTTTATCTCCCGATCGAGGCAAAAGCGTTCTTCATGGCGAATTCTCACACCAATTGTTGTTGAATTGGCAAGAATCGTTTGAATGAGCTTTTGTGAATCTTGCGGTTGTGAAAGAACCGTTAATTTATGCGCAGGCCGACCCTTTTTCATAATTATGTTTTCTAAAAAAACATCAAGCGCATGATCGTTAAAAAGCCGTTCAAAGAGAAGTTCATAAAACTGCGGGTTCATATCATCGATATTTGTTTCAATAACATCAACCGATTGAGTATTCTTTGCCACTTCTCTTTCTCCTTGAATTACCCGAAGTACATTGGGGAGCTTTGTATCAAACGAGCCAGCTCCATAGCCGATGTGTTTTATTAACATTTGTGGCTGTGAAATAAATTCATGTGCTATAGTTGATAGTATTGCTGCTCCGGTTGGTGTAACGAGTTCTTTGTCAGATGAATGATAATACGTCGGAATATTTTTGAGTAATTCCAATGTTGCCGGCGCAGGCAATGGCCAAACTCCATGCTCAGTTTCAATACTTCCTCTCGTCAAGGGTAGGGGACTTGCAATTATCCTATCAGGGTTCAATTCACATACACAGAAGCTCGCGCCAACAATATCGATAATAGAATCTACTGCTCCAATCTCATGAAAATGTACATCATCTTTTTTAATTCCATGAACTGTACTTTCTGCTTCAGCAATGTGATCAAATATTTTTAAGCTTAATTCTTTCACTTTCTTTTCAAGCTTTGATGTTTCAAGAAGCGTTCGTATACTTTTATATGATCGTTCATGATGATGCCCATCAGTAACAACATCAAATTTAGTAGCCTTGATATGATTTTTCGTCTCTTTTTTAGAAATTAGTTTATATTCATTATCGAGTGATAGTTTCTGAAGCTCAGTTTGTAATTTTTGAAAATCAACTCCTAAATCGAGAAGCGCAGCGATAGTCATATCGCCAGAGATCCCTGAAAAACAATCAAAATACAGTATCGTCATTTTTAAAAATCCTTTATTAGAGGAGTACATATATACATACTCCTCTGCTTACGTATTAATCATATGTGCAAAATAACCTGCACCAAAGCCATTGTCGATATTCATTACCGCAACTCCAGGAGAGCAAGAGTTAAGCATAGCAAAAAGAGGTGTAAGGCCTTGTAGTGCAGTTCCATAGCCGTTTGACGTTGGAACGGCGACTATGGGTTTAGAGGTAATTCCACTTACAACACTCGGCAATGCGCCTTCCATACCTGCGATAACAATAATAACATTGCTGCTTTCAATTTCTTTCTGTACCGAAAAGAGGCGGTGTATCCCTGCAACACCAACATCATAAAAGGTTTTCACCTTACTTCCCAAAAGGCGTGCTGTTTCGCGCGCTTCTTCGGCAACTCTGAAATCAGAAGTTCCTGCCGTAACAATTGCAATTGTTTTTTTCTTTTTTGTACGGGGCGTATATCTGCCAATAATAACAACTTGTGCACATTCATTATAATATACGGGTTTAAAATGTTCTCTCAAACAAATGTACGCTTCTTGATTGATTCGGGTTGCAAAAACAAATTGGTGTGCTTTATACATTTTTTTTGCAATTTCAAGAATCTGCTCTCTAGTCTTACCTTCGCAAAAAATAACTTCATGAAATCCTCGTCGGTCTAAGCGCTCGTAATCAATATGTGCAAAACCTTCATTATGCTTATGAGGATATTTTTTCATTTAAGCTCCCGCTCCGAAACCCTTTAAGATCAAGTGTAGTATAAAGAAATCCTAATGACTTAAAATGGCTGCAAATATGTTCTCGATTTTCGAGTAATTTTTGAAAATCATGCTCATTGATTTCAATGCGGGCGATTGTTTCATGAAATCGTACACGTCGGTGAGAAAAACCTAATTCATCGAGAAATAATTCAGCTGCCTCAATCTTTCGTAAATTATCTTTATCAATCTCAGTTCCATACGGAATTCGACTCGACAAACATGGTTCGGCTGGCTTATTCCAATTGGAGAGCCCGAGATTTTTGGCGAGTATTCTTATTTCATTTTTCGAAAGTCTTGCTTCAAGAAATGGACTCTGAATACTAAATTCTTGTGCTGCTTTTCTTCCCGGACGATGATCATGCAAATCATCCATATTTGATCCTTCAATTATATAGGGAATAGCTTTATTTTTCGCAATTTCTCTCAATTTTGAAAATAATTCATGTTTGCAATAATAGCATCGATTAAGGGGATTCGAATAAAAGTTCTTTTGGCTTAATTCTTCTGTTTTAATAATATGATGAGAAATTCCTATTTCGCTTGCAATAATTTTAGCACCTTCAAGTTCTTTTTCTTTAATCGTCTCACTTTCACCGGTGATTGCAAGTGCATTTTCCCCCAGCACATCATAAGCAACGTAAGCAAGCGTTGTGCTATCGATACCCCCAGAAAATGCTACGATCACTTTTTCGTAGGTCTTTATCGTATTTTTTAGTACACTCAATTTTTCTTGAA
>CAZRKD010000230.1:0-2860 GCA_964600515.1 uncultured bacterium | reverse complement strand
AAGCTCCTCTCAAAAACGCTCACATAGATGGAAATATTGATCTCACATGCATCTCTCGTGGCTTTGAATTTACGAGTGATCAATTAGAAGCAATTCGAAAAGCACGGCACGAGAAGATTGTTATTATTACCGGTGGGCCAGGAACTGGAAAAACAACAATTACGAAAGCGTTGATTCATTTATTTACGGGAGAAAAACTTTCCATTAGCCTTTGTGCGCCGACGGGTAGGGCAGCAAAACGTATGGAAGAACTTACGGGGAGTAAAGCAAAGACTATTCATCGCCTCTTAGAATTTCAACAGAAGACTCGAACGTTTTACTATAATGCACAAAATCGCCTTGATACCGATGTTCTTATCATTGATGAAGCATCGATGTTGGATATTATGCTTGCAAGCGATCTATTCAGTGCACTTCACGAAAAAACAAAAGTTATCCTCATTGGTGACGTTGATCAATTGCCAAGCGTTGGTCCGGGAAATGTCTTACGTGATCTCATTTCATCCGAATCTTTACCGTGTGTTTTTTTGAAAGAAATATTTCGGCAAGCGTGGGATAGCCAAATTATTCGCAATGCCCATAAAGTGAATCAGGGAATTTTCCCCGAAGCAGATTCGAAATTACACAATGGCAGCGATTTTTTTATTATCGAATGTGGATCACCCGAAGAAATTATTCATGAGATTAAAAATATTTTTAGCAAAAGAGAAAAATTAAAAAGTATCTTTGATCTTTCAATGTATCCGCAGGTTTTGTGCCCCATGAATAAAGGTCAGATAGGCACCGTACTTATGAATAAAGAATTACAATTACTCATGAACCATTCGAATACGGGTATAACGAGAGGAACGCGGATATTTCATACGGGAGATCGTGTTATTCAACTCAAAAATAATTATGATAAAGATATTTATAATGGCGATTGTGGAGTAATTCGAGACATTGATTATGATTTGCAGGAATTTACGATTGATTTTGATGGGAGACAAATTAGCTTTGAATTTTCTGATCTCGATGAAATTGATCTTGCGTATGCAATTACGATTCATAAATCTCAAGGGAGTGAATACGAAAGCGTTATTATTCCGCTTCATACGCAAAATTTTATGATGCTCGAGCGGAATCTCATCTATACTGCAATCACCCGAGCAAAGAAGTTGGTTATTCTTATCGGAAGCCGTAGAGCGCTTGAAATAGCAATCACGACCAATAGAATGGAACGAAGATTTTCTGGACTAAAAAATCGTGTGCGCGATACAATAAAATATCTATGATTCGAATCATTGTTATTTTATTACTCATTCCATCACTCTCATTTGCAGTTCGTTTTTCATTTGGCACAAAACTTGGTGGGCATCGTGCGGCTTCAACCATTGAACTTGGGGTTCGCAAATCATATGCAAATTTCCAGTTTGATTTTAAGAAACGTGAACCGCGGAATCTCGTTGATTTAAATGAAGGCGAGCTCTATCTCGAGATGTTTAAAAAATCACTTTTTCCCGGCTATGTTGTTCTCGAAGCAACGTCATATCCGTATTATCATTTAGGAACATACCTTCATGAAGATCAAACAAACTTTTATGATAATTTTACGATCTTTGGTCTTCCTGAAACATTGAATTTAATCAGAGTAACTGCAGGCGGAGAAGAAAAGCCCTATGTGTTTTCACTCTTTTTTGGAGAAGTTATTCCTTTCTCTCGTGTAGTTGGTACGACTGATGTTAAGCGAAAAGATCAAGTTGGATATGCACTCTCGGGTTGGATTATCGACTATTCGAATAGGAGAGAACAAAATTTTTTCAGCCGGCCCGATGATTGGTTTGATATTTTATATAAAGTAAAGGGCTCAAAGACATTTCAGGATGAGACAATTGCGTGGCGTTTTGAAGTTGGCCCCATGTTTCATGCAAATCGCGAATTTATTGATGCCGTAACGCTCTATCTCATGCGCGAGCATCAGTATGATAAGAAAGCGAAAAAAAAAGGAAATTTCTTCTGGCGAGATGTGAAATATCAATACCAGTGGCATGTGGCGAGTAATGACTATCGCAGTTTACTTAATCTTTTTACCCTCCAAAAAATCGAAGCATATAAATTCTTCCCAAAAATTTATACCGGCTTTATGCTCGGTTTTCGATATGACCGCTTTCGCGCCTATGATGCCCTCAATAATTTTGTAAAATATAATGGTGAATATTCGGTGTATCTGGCACCGACGTTTGTGTTTTAATAGAGTAAAAATTTCTTTACATACTTCATAAAACCGAATAATTTTCAAATCGCTTCTTTCAATTATATGGAGGAGTGGCCGAGTGGTCGATGGCGGCGGTCTTGAAAACCGTTATACGAAAGTATCGTGGGTTCGAATCCTACCTCCTCCGTAAAAATTTGCGGCGGCAAATTTTCGTTCTTCGATCACGTAATTCGTTTTTCGGGAAGAAACAATGATTAATAAAAAATTTCCTTATCCTGGACAAAAGGATAAGCCTTCCCAGCAATGCATAATAAAAAAATGTGTTTGTTGTAAGACAAATATTCCTTTGAACTTAGTAGTTCCTCAGGGCGTTCATTTGGGTTTTATTAAGAAAAAGACATATTTCCGTGTTAAATGTCCATTTTGTTTAACTGAACATACATATGGAGCACGACAACTGCATTTTGATGACGTTGTCTAATTTAAAAGTACCCTATACATCCTGAGTCAAATACCGAATTGAAACTAACTTGACACAAAAATAAAAATGTGTCAAGTTAGTATCAATGAAGAAACTTCCTGAAAAATTAGTAACAAGGCCTTTTTCAATAAGAGAGGCTTTAAAGTATGGTCTGAGTAAATCGACCATTCCTCGCATGGTAAAAG
>CAZRKD010000229.1:0-2933 GCA_964600515.1 uncultured bacterium | reverse complement strand
TTTCAAACTTTGGCTATCTCTATCTTGTAAAACTCAACCACGGATATTTTTTAGAAAATGTATATAGTTCTGGAAGCACCATTAATCCTCTCTTGATTGAGTATACCGGTGGAGCAAATGCATCTCTTGATAGTAATTGTCCGACTGCACTCCAGAAAAAAATAGAAATTACTATCGAAGGTGAACCAAAAACATGGAACTCTCCCACATTTACGCCGTACCGACTGATTGAAGATCGTGTTATTGGGACTCAAGTTCCCTTTTGCTTTAAACTCAATAGCTATGAAGGAACGATTTCAGGAGATATTCCTGAGATTGATGGAGAAGATCCAAATTCTCCTATTTCAAACGGATTTCCTGGACGAAATTTTATCTATATTGTCGATCGCATGAAAACTCCCTATGAAGATATACAAGAGAGTCCTGTAATTACCTGGAAATTTACCACAACATATTTTCGTTATAAGGCGGAATAAAGATATGCGAATAATTATTATAATTTTTATAGGAATCGTGAGTTTAATGCAGAATAATCTTTATGCTGTTGAAGGAGCAGTGACAAAACACATAGAACTCACGCTCTGTTTAACTGATCGCATAGCTATAGTTATTACCAATAGTGGAATCATGTATCTTCAAGGATATGGAACACAGCGTGTACTTGAAAACTCTGAAGCTACCTATAGGTTTACTGAAAAATCAGAAGGAATCAGTGCGAATTTAGGGAAAGCTTGCCTGCCTTATGCAGCCATAAAAATTATGGAAGATGGAGTAAGCGAAAATTTTACGTGGTATTATCCCTCGATTCTTCCCTTTAATCTTAAACTCTATGATAAAAATTTTGATTCTCCATTTACGATACAGGTGAGAACAAATCCACATGTTGATCTCATGAATCTTCCTTTCGCTAATAATAATACGCTCGATCCAAAATATATTATTATGCCCATCGATACCTGGCAGGACTCTTTGGAAGGAAATAATGCAAAGGATTTTACAATAACACTTGATATGAGTTACACTCAAAATCCCGATTACGAGGAGCCACCTCCACCTGAGGAATTCAAGATTGTTGATAATCCAAGTAAATATATTCAAATCCGAAGCACTGTTATATATAATGTCTGCATCAGCGGAATGAGTGGCCTTATCATTAATGAATATGGCATGAGTTATATGATGAGTTTATCACAAGCAAACTTTGATGAAGTACTTGATGTTGTTGACAAAGCAATCAATGAACTTGGTGGAAATTATGATAGTAGTGGTAACTCGTGTCTGAATAATGCTTCGATAGACATTAAAGAAATAGAAATTTCTAATGCAGGAAATCCAGGCCTATCACCTCAAAATGGATCTCATTCATGGCGCTACCCAGGACTCCTTCCCTATACTATCCTGCCACTGTTCCATGATGAGAATCTGCAAAGAAAACCAGTGATCTCCCATGTAGAAAATTGTTACAAGTACGATGGCCAAGAATTTTATAAGGGAAAACACGGGGATAATAACTTCGATTTCGCAAATTATGTGTATCTTTTATCGAACAATACCGAAGTACAACCAAAAGAGTTTCAATTACTCTGTGATGTTCGATTTTATATTAGTAAAGATTAGGGTATAGCTTTTTTCGCTTTTTCTTTTCGCTCATTATAAATTGAAATCACTTTTTTCGTAAGATCGTATTCTGCCTTTGCTGCAATAACAACAGACTTTTCTAAAATATAATCATAGCCTTCTTTTTCTCTGATCTCTTCAGAAATCTTTGCAAGTTTGGCTAAGATGCCATTAGTAATTTCCATTTCTTTTGCCTGCATGGATTGGGTATAGTCATTCAAGAGCTTTTGTAATTCAAATGCCTTTTTATCAAATTCAGAACCTTTTTGTGCGAGTGCTTCACGGCTCAAGAGTCCATCACGAACTTCTCCTTCGATTTTTTTTCGTTCCTCTTCGAGCGTTTTTTTACGACCCTCAAGTTCTTTAGCTTTTTTATCGCGTTCCTCAAGTAATTTCTTTTTTGCAGATTTACCCTCTTCAACGCTGTTTAACGCCCTTTGAAAATCAACAAATCGAATTTGTACATTAGCAAATGCTGTTACTGAAACGAAAAGAAAAAGGATAAATAGTTTTTTCATCGTAGCCTCCTTGAATAAATTAAATATTAAAACGGAGTTCCTAACATAAAATTAAATACAAAGCTATCTTCTCCCTCACGGCGATCGAGGGGAAAGCCCCATTCAAAGGTGAGTGGAGCAATCGGCGTAAACCAACGAATACCAAAGCCCATATCCATACGTACATCACGTGGATCGATTATCTCACCGTTATTATATGCATTTCCTGCATCAAAAAATGTAACAAATTTGAGGCCATGTTCTTTTAAGATTGGAACGACATATTCAAAATTAAAGAGAAGCTCTTTATTCCCACCAATGACAAATCGTTCATCGGTAAGCGTATCAGGATCTGAGCTTGTTGCAACTTGAATACTGGGGCCAACAGAGGAAAGTTCAAATCCTCGAAGCGAAAAGAGTCCTCCTTGAAAATAGCGTTCAAAAATCGGTACAGGCTCTCCAGTCACTGAGGTAACATAGCCGATTCTACTTCTAAATTGAAAATTAGAATCAGAAATTATGGGAATAGTACTATCCTTAAAGAGTTGAAAAAATTGGCGATGCTCAATTCCTAATTTTAAGAATGAATTATCTCCGCCAAGGGCATGGCTCCCCGCAATTTCTGATTGAGCAGTAGTAAGTGCACCTTGGGTTGTTTCAAAAAATGATATTTTATTTCGTGTATCACGAGAAACGCCGAGAGTAGAACTACTCGTAATACCATCTTTAAAAAGAAGCGCACGCGTTTCATTGAAATCCGCCACACCAACATCTTCAAATTTATAGCCTACGCTTCCCCGATATATTTTTTTGTAAATG
>CAZRKD010000228.1:0-2937 GCA_964600515.1 uncultured bacterium | reverse complement strand
AGGACTCGATTACGCATAATTAAAGTTTATACCGTACTCTGAAAAAGTCAAGACTCTTTCAGAGTACACCTTAAACATTGTAAAGGCACTGTCAACCCTTTTAGACATGATGTTTAGGGGATTTCTTAGAATTCCTACGGGAAAGGGCCTTAGCCGCCTGGGCCGTTTCCGTGGCTATGGCATTCAATCTGGCGGCTAAAGCAGCGTAGATCCATAAATAACTGCTGAGCTCGAAATACGTCCATCGGTCGCCGAAGATATTATTGATGAGTAAAACAATGACACATATCATTAATCCCAATCCTAAGCCTTTACTTAAGTCATCATCCCCTTTTTTATACAAAAGAAAGCCCTCTTTCAATAGACACAGAATAATCATAATAAAAATCAGCAGACCGAATATCCCCTGCTCAACTAAAATTTTTAAATAAATATTGTGAGGGTCCCCTAAATCATAACCCAGATGACGAAAAACACCAAATCCAATCCCCGCTAATGGGTTCTCCTGGACTAACTCCATACTACGGGACCAGATCAAAAATCGCCGTTCCGCAGAGATATCAACAATCTCACCATATTCATCGGTTGTTTGTTGAATTCTCTCTGCAGCTTTCTGTGGTAACACCGTCTGCCAAAAGACAGCTGCCAGAATCAAAATAAATAACAGTTTCCTATTTTTAAGCGCAAATAGCAGAATCATTCCAATAAAAGTGGCCAAATACGCAGCCCGCGAGTACAAAAACATAATGCAAAACAAATTCATAAGGATGAGCACGAGCAGGAGTGTCTTCTTCATTCCCCGCTTCACATAGAAATAAACACTCATTAAAAGTAAAGTATATTGGTCAAAGAACGCCGCTACTTCATTAGGCCCCAAGAACTGAAATGTCCCTGTAATTTTTGTCCGAGAAACCAATGCGGAAAACCATGTGATCTGGGTCATAGTGTAATAAGTCATGACAAACATCGATACACACATGACCGTAAATATACGCCACACCCATTTTTTATCAGTAATACTGTTTAACGTGATAAAAAAAAGTAGTGGCATCATACAAAAATTTTTCCAATCACGCACACGAGAATCTCCGATATTAAAAAATGGATCCTGTAAATATTGGTTGCCGATTTGCAGCGAAATAAATGTATAAAAAATTAAGACTATAGAAGTAAAATTAAGTAAGGATGTTGGAACAAATCGAAACCTTTGTCCAAATGCCCGCAGGAACCATACCAAGGTCATTGTAAATATTAAAATCGTTAGAAACTTTGTTCCTATTGGAAATTGTTGGACACGCTCCACCACATTGCGTAAAGGGATAAGAAATGTAACAAATGCCAGCGTCCAATGAACTTTCCCAGCAAAGGTAGCAAAAAAGAGTATAATACCCACGAAATATAGAAATGCCGGCGCCAATGACTTTAAAGTTGTAAGTATTCCAAAACCCATTTATTTTTTATCCAATATTATTTGTGCGGGAATACCAACTGCCGTTGCTCCATCAGGGATATCGCTCAGAACGACCGCATTGGCTCCAACCCTGACATTATTGCCGATTTTGATACCACCTAATATTTTCGCTCCGGCCCCGATATAGACATTATGGCCTATCACGGGTACCCCATTTTTTCCTAAACCAAGCGTTCCAATGAGAACGCCAGATACAACAGAGCAATTCTCCCCGATCTTAACATCACTATGTAACACTATATAACCAAAATGCCCGATATAAAATCCTTTCCCGATTTCCGCACTGACTGGTAATGAAATTCCCGAAACAATCTCGGTCACTTTAAACAGCACAAAAGCAAAAATTTTCAACAGATGAGAAAGAATAGGCACCTTAATGCATCTCACCCATCTGCCAAACCGATAAACCATAACAGCCCAAAGTCCTTGTTCAAAAAACAGATAAACATTTTTTCTGTCAAGGGGGTCTTTGATGTATCTTTTAATATCCGCCTTTATATTTTCAAACATAGGATGATTAAGATTGGAATTGTTTTAACGATTTAATGTAGCGGGAAAAATTCCTCCTGGCTATCAATTCCGTTGTGAACGTTATATCCTTGACCGACCATGTTTTCGAATTCGATTTTTGTTTTTCAAAGTACAGTGTCCCATTTTTGGCCTTTTCTATAATGTCTTTTAATATTTCAACAGCTAATACCGTGGTTCTGGCTCTCAATTTATAAATTTCGTCGTCTTTCTGCAAATGATAGTGTCGCTGTCCAACGACATCACCGCCGTCCAGGCTTTCACTACAGACATGAACCGTCGCCCCAATATTCTCAAAATCATTATTAAAAAGTGTCCAAGTTGTAACACCGCCTCCCCTATATTGGGGTAAAATTCCCCGATGGATGTTAAAAATATTGATACGTGCCACTTTTAATATATCACCTTTCAAAATCTCGGTCCCAAAAACAATAATTAGATCTGGCTTCTCCTTTCGTACGCGCTCTACAGTACTAGGGTCATTGAAGCTCCTAACTTTTTCAAAAGCAATCGATGTGTCTAAAAAAGGTGCGCCTCCTTTCCAGAAATATTTCCTTTCAAACTCTACTTTTTTCGCGCTTTCTCTTGCAAATGAAAGACGGTATAAAATACCGTGGACTAT
The DNA here is from genome assembly GCA_964600515.1 of uncultured bacterium. Lineage (GTDB taxonomy): Bacteria > Bdellovibrionota_F > JAHFAK01 > JAHFAK01 > JAHFAK01 > JAHFAK01. The sequence continues at coordinate 316 of CAZRKD010000228.1, read as the reverse complement.
GCTGTCAAAGTGTCGAGGATTTATCCATCTTTTAATCCGAAGCAATAATGGTTTACACTCTGTATGAATCGTTTGAAAAAAGACTTTCTTTACACCATAGAATTTATTGATTTCATTTATAAGAAAAAAATGGTGCGATGACTCAGATGATAAAAATACGATATTCATTTATGTACCTCTTAAAAATCGCAAAACTCTGCTTAGAAAAAAATAGCTTCCGCTCACCAAAGCTTTGAGATACAAAAAATTTTGATCGACCGATATCCTTTTTAATTTATATAGATCATCACCCGGAAAATTATAACCAGGGATAATA
>CAZRKD010000227.1:0-2943 GCA_964600515.1 uncultured bacterium | reverse complement strand
AGTTTCATCGGGTAATGTATTAAATGAACCAATATACGGTGAAACTCCACTATATTTTTCATCAATAATCCCATTAATAAGAATCAAATATGTTTTTCCAGATTCAAGTTCTTTTCGGGGAGTAAAAGTTATTCTATTATTTTGAATGGTTATATCACCTTCGATTGGTTTCGAGCAGAGTGATTTGCTTGGATCCGTATTAATTTCTTCAAGTATATCTTTAATTTCAGTATATAATTCTTTGTTATATAAATTATTTTCGCTATTATTTTTTAGATTAAAGAGATAGTCGAGTTCATTCGGGGATTCTTCAGTTTCATTAACTGAGCAAACAGCAAATGAATAGCTACTCACCGATGTTTCATAGATCGTATTCGTAAAATCGATCTTTATTACTGCATGAGTATCAGTAAAAATTTGTGAAAAATTTTTCGAACTCGCATCGAGTGGTTCAGTAGTAATTACTCGAGTCCGTTTATTCATTGCTTCTTCGAAAACCTGCATAGTTTCAGGTCCCTGACAACAAATGCAGAGAAGAGAAAAAAATAAAAGAAATTTTGTAATTTTAATTCTCATATAATATCCGTAATTTTTCTTCGAGCTCGAAAAGCTTTAATTTTTCTACTTCACTTTTCTCTTCTGCTCTTCGTAATGATTTAATTTGAAAATAGAGCGTTGTCATTTGATTGAGTTTTCCCAATTTAAATTCATAGAGATTAAAAATATCTTTTAAGAGTTTTGGCTCAGCATCATTATAGAGCATTCCTTTAAAGTCCCATGAAATTGATCCGCCAAAACCAATTCTATTATTGTTATCGGTATCAGTTGTAATGCCGCTACCGGTTGAGCCAATACTCAAGGTATCTTGGCGATTTTTGTCGGCATCGAGTTTGAGCTGCGGCAAGAGAAAACTCCACCCGGATTTTTGTATGAGTTCGAAATTTTTACTCATAAGCGAATCAACAAAGCTTGATCCTTGTTTTTTTACATCATCAAGCGATGGCTCTTCAGCAAAAGACATACGTGTAATGAGAATCAATAAACTAGCGAGAGTGATAAACCGATAATAATTCATGGTATTTCTTTCTTAATCCTAATAATTCTCGTTTATGTACTACTTCTTTACCTTCCAAATCCCATGAAGCAGATATACTTCCTGAATAAAACGTATCATTCATCGAGAGATCAGTTGTCTCTTCCGTAGTCTTTCGATACGTCGTAGCAATACGAACTACAGGCAGATACGGATAATAGCGAAGCGTGTGAAGTAAATTATCAATAATTAATAGGGGCTTATGTAATTCCTCGCTATAAAATCTTTTTTGAAGAATAGACGTCGATGTAAAAAATATTTTTTTATCTTTAATTTCTATGAAGTAATTTGCAGACTCTGATGAAGTGTCTCTTTGATAATGTAAATATTTTTGCTTGCCTTCAATAAAATTAAATTCTCGATCAAAAATGAGTAGCGCATCATCGGTGTGAAAAATAAAGTTTTGGAATCGTTCATTGAAACTCACATCAATAATATTCTTTGTGCGTAAGAGCTCATTTCGTAATTGCCTCCACGGCGTGTAGAGATTATCTTTAATAAAGAGAGAATCGTGATCAATAACAATAAACGTATTAATATTCGGAAAATAACGAGCCTTTTGTGGATCTTGGAGAACAAGATTATCGGTAATCTCGATTGTAGATGTGCTGCCATATACATTGAGTGATATACAAAAAATAAATAGAATAATGAATGAACGCATAGAAAGAAAATAAAGCAAATTCTATGCCAAAGTAGTATGTTGTTGATATTGTTATGAATAGAAAAATTAATTGAATTATATGAGCAAAAAGATGAATTTTTTGATGGTCAAATTGTATCGCAAACAATACTCAGTTAGCGTTTGAATGCGACTGAGTATAAACATAAAAGGCCAACCACCATTACCGTAAAAGTATAATACTTAAACCCACTTTTATATAGGTGGGAGTAGTATTACTGCCGTAGGCGTCCTATGCAAGCATAGGCGTGCACAAAAGCAGTAAGGGACGTGTCCCTAACTTTTAGCATCGGCAAAAGTATCCATACCCATACCTGTAGGGCAGAAGGCCTTTTCCAAATATCCGAAATTAATTTCAATGATCTTATGTATGATTAAAGTATAAGATTATAATTAAAATTTTGTAAAGCATTAAATTGTAATTCCTTGATTTACTGAAGAAAACCCACTAGGTTTGAATTGTTAGGTTTTTTTGTGTTAGGAGAAATTCTAAAACCAAAAACCCAACACCTAAAACCTACATGGAGGTTCCTATGCTCTATTGCCCTCAGTGTCGAAGTGAATATGTAGATACGATAAAAAAATGTAGTGATTGTAATGTAGATCTTGTTGAGCATGTACAGCTAGAAAATAAATTAGATACTGAAGATTATGTTGAGGTATATGTAACAAACGAAATATTAGAAATGGAATTGATACAGGACCTTCTCAATAAAAATGAAATCCATTGTACCGTACGCGACCTTCATATGTCTTCACTTCCCATGACGATTGGTGAGATGGCTGAGATGCGTATCGAAGTTGCAAAGCATAATGAAAAGAAGGCAAAGGATCTCATCGAAGAATTAATTACGTCTGGAGTTGTTTCAGATTCAGATATAATAGATGAAGCATAAATTTTATTTTGTCTTTTTAATTTTCATTGTTCGAGAGCCCACGGGAACCGCCCAATGAAAATTAAAAAGACAAAATAAAATAAGGAGAATTTATGGCACCAATGAATGATGTGAGCGAATATCTGGTAGGAATTATTTCTCAGCTCTTAGATAAGACAAGCTTAAAAATGAAAGTCGATTCAATTGATGAACGATTATCTCGTCTGGAAGAACAATTAAAAATCCTGACAAGTCCAAAAAGCCATGATAGAAGAGAAGAAAGGCATTCACAT
>CAZRKD010000226.1:0-2944 GCA_964600515.1 uncultured bacterium | reverse complement strand
GAATGCCCGCGCCGCCCTCGCTTTCGGAAAAAGTTTTGCGCCGACAGAAAAAGAAAGGATAATTCCATGGGCTAATGGCAAGATGAATTCCAAGCGGCTTATAGTGAATGTAACTTGCTCTATGCTTGAATAATCGAATCGGTATTTTCTTTTTTCCAAGTGCTTGCTTTGCTTCTCGACAAAAATAATCAATAAAATAAGGCACAAGAATTACTTCAAATGAAAGTGATTCAAAAATCGTTTTACCATTTTCTCGGCTTATGAGCGTACAAATCTCATTAGTATTTTCGATAATTTTATTTTTTACTTCTTGAAGAAAATCAATTCGTTCTTCAATACTTCGTTCCTGCCAAAGCTTACCTGCATCTTTTACTTTACTTACAATTTGGGCAATCGTTGCAAGAGTCATAGTGGGCACTTCGCCAAGAAGCTCTCCTGTTGCGGGGTTATAACTTTTAATCATAAGAATGTACCCTTTCGTATACTAACTTGACGGCATGTCTTTGTACTGTGATATACTAAACATATGCAGCATCCACATATACATACGTCAACAGAACCGATTCAAACGTATTCTTTGAAGCATAAAACTATTCTTACCCAAAAACAAATAGATTTTATTCTCGAATCGATCATTCAAAAAAATACGTTTTCGCGCAAAACTATTATTGAAAACGCCGAATGGTTTTTTAATAATCTCCAGTTTGCCGATTACTATTTTCAAACGACAAGCGTAGAAATGATTGCAAATCATCTCGAATGTATCATTGCTTCGCGAATTTTGGCTGAATCACATCCTGATAAACGCTTTCAAATCGATTTTAAAAATGAATTGCCTGATAAAGCTATTTATATTGTCAATGATTCATATGATAAAACAGCAGAAACCGAACGCCTCATTGAAAAAAAATATTCTGCATATCGACTGGAATCATATAGAACAACTGAAAATTCTATTGCAAATCAAGAATGCCTTCGCATGTATTTTGTTTCGTTACCAAAATTTAAGCATGAAAAATGGCAAGAAAATTTTCACTTTGATGATGCCTGTGAAATACAATTTCAAACAAAAACACTCTCTGAAACATATGAGCGATACAAAAAAGTATGGACTGAATCGCAAGGATACTACACGCCCTATATCTATGTATCGGAGAAAGAAGATACTGCTGAAATGCGTATCATGATAGCCTTGAATAAAGACAGCATTCATAATTTTACCTCTCGATTCTCAGATGTTATGACTTCATATAATGTCTATACCCAACGAAAATATGTTGAGCCATTTCTTGATGGCAAAATAATCTTCTCTTTTTATCTACGAAAAACACTCGTTGAAAAAGAGCTTGATCATCTATTAGAAGATATATCACTTATTTCTATTTTGCCCGAAACATCTCTTAATAATTTGATGTTAAAAAGAGAGCTCAATGCAAAAGAAACGCTTTACTGCGTTTCGGCGCTTCATTTTGTACATCAATTTATTTCGACGTTTAACGAAGAATATATTCGTGTTTCAAAATCGATTAGAGATAACCCCGAAGCATTGGGGACTTTGCAGAATTTGAAAACTCATTTGGTAAAAGATACCTATACGTTTAATAAAATAAAAGATACGGTTATTGAATATTTAAATATTGTAAAAGAACTCTATCAGCATTTTCGTCTGCGTTTTCATCCGCATCTGACTGATCGCAAACTCGATGAATTAGAAGATCAAATTCGCAAGCAGATAAAAAAAGAAGTGAGCACTGATCTTGATCGAGAAATTCTTGCAACGTTTTTAGTATTTAATAATTCTATATTAAAAACCAACTTTTATAAACATGATAAAAATGCCCTTGCGTTTCGCCTCGATTCTTCTTTTTTAAATCCCGATGATTATCCGTTACGACCTTGTGGATTTTTCTTTATTTGTGGTACAGAATTTTTTGGTTTTCATGTGCGTTTCCGTGAGATCGCTCGCGGAGGTGTTCGGATTGTTCGTTCACGCAATCTTGAAACGTTTTATAATAACGCCGATTCAATATTTGATGAAAACTATGATTTAGCGAGAACTCAAGAAAGCAAAAATAAAGACATCCCCGAAGGCGGTGCCAAAGGAACAATTCTCTTACGAGCCAATGATCAAGACAAAGGCGAGATTGCATTTAAAAAATATATCGATGGATTACTTGATATTTTGTTGCCTTCAAAAACAATTATTGATTACTACAAAAAAGATGAGCTCCTCTTTTTAGGCCCTGATGAGGGAACAGCGCAGTATATGGATTGGGCTGCACTTCATGCTCGTGATCGTGGATATAAATTTTGGAAGGCATTTACGACCGGTAAATCAAAACGCTACGGCGGTATTCCCCATGATGAATATGGAATGACTACGCAAGGAGTACATGAATATGTGCTTTGTATTTTGAATAAATTGGGTCTCAAAGAAGAAAACATTACGAAATTTCAAACCGGTGGGCCCGATGGAGACTTGGGGAGTAATGAAATAAAAATTTCAAAAGATAAAACGATTGCGCTTGCCGATGGAAGCGGGATTCTCTATGATCCACAGGGAATTAATCGCGAAGAACTCATACATTGTGCCCAAAAACGGGTCATGATTAAAAATTTCGATAAAACAAAGATTTCTAAAAATGGTTTTATGGTTCTGGTTGAAGATCAACACGTAAAACTTCCTGATGGAACTTTTATCGACAATGGAGAAGAATTTCGAAATAAATTTCAACTCTCGGGGTATGCGCGAGCTGATCTCTTTGTTCCATGCGGAGGTCGGCCTCGATCAATTAATATTGGAAACTGGCAGTCACTCATAACAAAAGAAGGCAAACCCGCATTTAAGTATATTGTTGAAGGAGCAAATTTATTTCTCTCGCAGCCCGCAAGACTTCGGCTTGAAGAACATGGAGTCATATTAATTAAAGATTCATCGGCAAAT
>CAZRKD010000225.1:0-2967 GCA_964600515.1 uncultured bacterium | reverse complement strand
ATTTGGTGTCGACGGTTTCGTCATTCGTCATTCGGGTTTTGCCATTTTTCATTTCTGCAGTCCATGTACCCTCAAGACCTTGCTTTCCTCTATTTTTATTTTTATTGGTATTCTTACACCCACTAAAAACAATCAAAGCACATAATGCACACATTACAATTATTCTCTTTTTCATGGTATTTTCCATACTATTTTTGTCTCATTACTATAAACAAGCAAAATTCATACCAACTTTGCATATTTCTTTTTTAATAATTTCAATTAGTTATAAAATAAAGCCCAAGAATCACGAGGAAATCCGAGGAAAAAATGTCCCAGTAGGGGCGAACCTATGTGTTCGCCCTCTTACGGGTAGACACTAGGTCTACCCCTACAACTAAAAAAAGATTTGATTTTATTCGCTGATAATTAAATAATACTCGATTGTAGATTAATAGAGGAGATCGTATGGATTTGGAAATTAAAAGAAATGTAACTCTCGGACGTGAATCTTTTGAAAATAAAGATTATTTCAAAGCAGAAAAATACTTTAAAGAAGTATTAAAAAAACGACCCAACTTTGCAGATATTTATAATATGTTAGGGCTCATTTATCACGAACAAGGAAAATATTCTAAAGCACTTCTTTCGTTTGAAAAATCGCTTTCGCTTAATCCTCAATATACTGAAGCATCATTAAATCTCTCAGTTACGTATAATGATCTTGGGCAATATAAAAAGGCAAAAGAAGTTTATAATAAAGCCAAAAAAATATCCCAGCGAGATACAGGAGAACTTGATCCCTATATTAAAGGAAAACTTGCCAACATGCATGCTGAAACTGGCGATGTCTATCGATCAATTCGAATGTACAGCGAAGCAATTACTGAATATAAAAGTGCACTCATTTTACGGCCAAAATACGTTGATATCAAAACACGTCTTGCCGATACGTTTCGAGATCAGGGAGATTTTGAAATGGCAATCAAAGAATATCTCGATGCAAAGAAAATAAGTAAAGAATACTATCAAATAGGCGTAAACTTGGGTATTGCTTATTATTCAGCAGGTAAAATATCGAAGGCAATCGAAGAATGGACGAATGTGCTCGATAAAGATCCCACTAATAAATCTGCAAAGATGTATTTACGTCTTGTCGAAGCTTCTAAAGAAAAGGCGCTCAAAAGAAGAGATAATGCTGAGAAGCAAGCAAAGAAGACGAAAAAGAAGTAGGGTTTATTTCTTCACCGAGTCTGTTTTCTTTACTTCTTCAGTCTTTGGTGCTCCTCGCTTAATTCCAAAATGTTGATAGACTTTTGATTCAAGACTCTCGAGGGTTTTTGGATTTTGGAGTAAAAAGCTCCGTGCGTTTTCTTTTCCTTGGCCGATCTTTACTCCATCAAATGCATACCATGAACCTGTTTTATCAATGATATTGGCATTCGAAGCCAAGTCAATTAAATCACCTTCGCGAGAAATTCCGGTTCCGTACATAATATCAAATTCTACTTTCTTAAACGGTGGTGCCATTTTATTTTTTACCACTTTTACCTGCGTTCGACTTCCAATAATATCTTCGTTTTCTTTTAAAGACGTAAGTTTGCGAATATCGAGTCGAACTGAAGCATAAAATTTAAGAGCATTACCGCCCGTTGTTGTTTCAGGGTTACCAAAAAATACGCCGATCTTCATTCGGATTTGATTAATGAAAATAACGATGGTGTTTGTACGATTAACATTTCCGGTTAATTTTCGAAGTGCTTGAGACATGAGCCGCGCCTGTAAACCCATATGCGAATCGCCCATTTCTCCTTCAAGTTCTGCCTTTGGAGTCAGCGCTGCAACTGAGTCTACAATTATAACATCAACGGATCCGCTTTTAACGAGTATGTCAGCTATCTCAAGTGCCTGTTCCCCAGTGTCGGGTTGAGAAACGAGAAGCTCTTCAATATTAACCCCAAGCTTTTTTGCATAATTAACATCAAGCGCATGTTCAGCATCAATAAATGCACAAGCTCCTCCTTTTTTCTGAGCTTCGGCAATAACATGTAATGCAAGTGTGGTTTTTCCTGAAGATTCTGGTCCAAAAATTTCTATTATTCGCCCGCGTGGTAGGCCTCCAATACCAAGCGCAATGTCTAAACTAATAGAGCCAGTAGAAATTGCCTCAATATCAGGATATAAAGCTCCACCTTGTCCGAGCTTCATAATCGCGCCTTTCCCATAGTTTTTTACAATGGTACTCATGGCAAGATCAATTGCTTTTTCTTTTGTTGACTCTAAACTCATATACACTCCTTAATGTGACAATTGTTTAAATAAAAATTCGAGAGCACTATATGCCGAAATGACACGCATATCATTTCGTTCATGTGTTTCAAAATTACATTTTTTATGGTACATCTGACCAAATAAATCCAAACAAATATACACGGTACCTACGGGTTTTGTATAACTTCCCCCATTGGGTCCGGCTATACCGGTAATCGACAACCCGATATCTGTTTTCATTATCTTTCTAATGTTCACTGCCATACTTTCCGCAACCTCTTCCGAAAGAGCACCATAAGACTTGATAAACTCCTCAGGTATTGCAAGAAGTGTTGACTTTGCTTCATCAGAATAAACGACCATTCCATAGCGATAGAATGCGCTACTTCCCGGTACACTCGTGAGAAGATACGACAGATATCCACCCGTACATGATTCTGCTGTTGCAATGGTGAGCTTTGCTCGTATTAAAAATCGAGATATTTCTTGAATAAGTTCTTGCCTGTTATTTTCTTCCATAATTATAGTGGTCAGTGTACAGTGATCAGTGGTAAGTGTCCAGCAGTAAAATAATCATATTCATTCTTTCTGACCACTTATCACTGATCACTGATCACTTATTATACTGCCCTCGCAAAAACATATCCATAAACACGCTTTGCTCCGCCTTGTTTTAATATTTTAGCACATGCATTAAGGGTTTTACCCGTTGTATAG
>CAZRKD010000224.1:0-2969 GCA_964600515.1 uncultured bacterium | reverse complement strand
AAAAGGAATTTATTAATCTATTTACAATCATGGAAAGAGAAAAAAGATAAAAAGCCTATTTTACTGAGAGGTGCTCGCCAAGTAGGAAAAAGCTATTTGATAAAAGATTTTGCTCGTTTTTTTAATCACTTTGCTGAAATAAATTTTGAATTAAAACCAGAGCTAAAACAAATCTTTGAATTAGATTTAGATCCAGAAAGGATAGTACGAGATTTGTCAATTGCAACCGGGCATGTCATCAAAGAAAACGAAACGCTTCTTTTCCTTGATGAAATTCAGGAATGCCCCAATGCAATCAAAGCTCTGAGATATTTTCATGAAAAGATGCCAAGCCTTCATGTCATTGCCGCAGGATCTCTTATTGAATTTATTCTTGAAGAAATTGGTGTTCCCGTGGGAAGAATCACACCTCTGTATTTGTACCCCATGTCATTTCTTGAATTTTTAGATGCTAAGAATGAAACATTATTAAAAGAAGCATTGATCAATCATAAAAGTACCGAAGAATTGCCTGTAATTTTTCACAACAAATTAATTAATCTCTTCGGCGAATATATGGCCATTGGCGGAATGCCTGAGGCGGTATATAAATGGATAAGTGATTCAAACATACACGAATGTTTAGATATTCATCGATCAATTATCAATACCTACCGGCAGGATTTTCTTAAGTATTCTAAGAAAAGACAAATCCCTCACGTTCAGATTGTCTTTGATTCATTACCCCATCTTGTTGGGCAGAAAATAATCTTTAGCGCAATCTCGCAAGAGTTTAGATCAAGAGAATTAAAGCCAGCTCTTGATCTTTTAAAAAATGCCGGTGTGGTTCATGTAATACAACACACATCGAGCAATGTCCTACCACTCGGAGCAGAAGTTAATCTATCGGTTTTTAAAGCACTATTTTTAGATATCGCTCTCATGCAAGCAATCCTTGAGATTCAATATTCAGAATGGATTCTCAATCCCATTAAGCTTATATCTAATATTGGAGCAGCGACCGAAGCATTTGTTGGACAGGAACTTTTAGCTTATAGTAATCCAACTGAACAAAAGAATCTCTATTATTGGGTGAGAGAAAAAAAACAGAGCATGGCAGAAGTTGATTATGTTACTACAATTGATGGAACCATAATTCCCCTAGAAGTTAAGAGCACGCACCCGAATAAAATAAAAAGTATCCACGTATTTTTAGAGAGTAAAATGAAGAGCCCCTACGGAATTGTTTTTTCTCAAGCAAATTTTAGTGAATATAAAAATCTTAAATTATTACCGCTCTACGCTGTTCACAAAGCAGTGAGTAAAAAATAAAAATGCCCCCCGACCGGATGAGTTCATATGTCGGTTCCCACGTTTTGTTCGATTTTACAGAATTTATTTGATAAAACAGTAATAATTTATTAAAATTATTTATATGAAACGAAATATTGATATAATTCTTGAAAAGTTTATTAAAGATGCAAGTAATGAATCGAAAGTAATTCTCATAGAAGGCCCTCGACAAGTAGGCAAAACATACTTTGTCGAAAACGTAATAAAAAAATATTCCGAGTTTCATGTAACGTCAATTAATTGCGAAAAAGAACCGCATCTTCGATTAGAAATTGATACTACAGAAGATTTTGATGAATTTACGGAGTTACTTAAGAATCGTAAAGGTTACGAAAAAGATAATCCTCATACAAAAATTGTTTTTATCGATGAAGCCCAGGAAAGCATTAAACTCGGATCATATGTTCGTTTCATGAAAGAAGATTGGAAAAATACAAGAACAATTCTTACAGGCTCAAGCATGAAGCGATTATTTGAAGGACATTCGCGCGTTCCTGTCGGAAGGATTGAATATCTTACCGTATGGCCGTTTACCTTCATTGAGTTCTTACGCTTTGGAGGATTCACAAACCTCGAAGATTTTATCATGCAGTATGATTTTGCGCGAGAAATCCCTGACTTCATCCATAATGATTTATTAAAAAAGTTTGATGAGTACTTACTCGTTGGTGGAATGCCAAAAGCAGTTGAGGCTTACTTTAATAAAGAAGATTTTTCAAACGTAGTACGATTTATACTTGCTTCTCAGCAGGATGATTTTTATCGGAAAGAAGAAAAAATTAAAAATCATTTATTTATCGATGCAATGAAAGGCATTGCCAACCATATAGGATTTACGTCGAAATATACTCATATTACGGACAATCATTATGATGCGAAAAAAATAATAGAACTCTTGAAAAAATGGTTTATTGTCATCGAAGTAGAGCAAAAAGGACTCATATCAACGCAGACGCAGTTTAGCCCGAAGAGGTATCTCTATGATTTGGGAATCCTTCGCATTATGAGAGAAGTAGCTATTCCGCGACTGCGTGCGCTCGAGACCCTCAGCGAAAAGCTCCGAACTCCCTTGGGAGGCCTCATTGAAAATGCAGTTTTATTAAATATGCTTGAAGGTAAAGGAGGTTTTTACGAAATTAGCGGCTGGAAAAAAAGCTCAACCGATCTTATTGAAGTAGACTTTATTTATAAAAATCTTGATACAACTATTCCCCTAGAAGTAAAAGCCTCACTCAAAGTAAGTAATCGCCACGGAAAAAATATTGCAAGCTATCTGACTGCATGCGAACTCACGAAGGGGTTCCTTCTTTCATTTGATAAACCCAAAGAGTTTCAGGTAAAAAATGGTACTATACAAAATATACCTCTCTATCTCTTTAACAGCCATACTTTTCAAAAATTATTGTTAGACTGAGGCAGCGAGTAAAAAATAATCATGCCCCCGACCGAATGAGTTCATAGGTTGGTCTGCACCTTGGATTTTAAAGGTTCGGGGGTTTTCCACTTTCTAACTTACTTCGATCATAGTTACAAGCTATAGCGGCTCTTTCTCGTAGAAGTACTACGTAAGCTTCTTTAGTTGCGCTATTATCTGCACATTGTTTACATTTTGTTAATGCTTCTAATGCCTCATCGCA
>CAZRKD010000223.1:0-2986 GCA_964600515.1 uncultured bacterium | reverse complement strand
ATGAACTCGTTATTTTTAAGCTTTCGATATTCAGGTTCATTCGTATGCCCATTAATAACTTTTTCGATATCAACTTGAGCAAATGTCTTTGGTTTAATCACATGCTCTTGGCTCGCACCCAAAAGATCATACAAAAATGCAACATCGAGCTTTAATACTTCGATGAACTCAACAATGCCACGATTGGCAATGTTGAATTCACCATCGAAGTTGAAGGCACGAGGATCTGATTCGCGGCCATAGAGCGCAATCTTCCGATAATTAATATCGCCGGTGAGTTCGGTTGAATCTTGGTTTTTTTCATCCTTTGGCTGAAATGTTCCAATTCCCACACGGTCCTTCTCGCTCAATATTAAACGCTTCACCAAAACATTCTCAATAACACGCGCCCAATCACCATCATAGTAATTCATGATCTCAGCATATATTTGTTTACAGGCAGGACAGAGCGAGCCTTCGACATATATCTTTTTCTCTTCGGGCTTATCTTCATTGAGCTTCTTTAATATTTCTTCTCGAATGTTTTCGGGAATGAGACGGAGCGGCTCCTCATGCATCGGGCAACTAAATTCAGATTCGGTAATAATAGGAGGATCAATCGATCGAATCTCATCGCGAAGCTTCCACTTGAATGTGTAAAGAGCTCCATCATCTGTTTTTGAATATCGCTCGAGGCCTTTTTTCAATAAGCGAACAATCGTACTTTTTGAACTTCCGACCGGGCCATGGAGTAAAAGCACACGCTTTTCAGTTCCATAATGGCGTGAAGCTGATATAAAACTATTAACGAGCTTAGAAAGGGGTAGATCCAAACCAAAAATTGCGTCTTTCCCTTTATCAATAGGATCCTGAAAAAAACGATACTTAAATATTTTTTTACGGGCATCAATATATTCTTCAACTCCATATGAAATAATCATATCATATATTCGTTGAAATGCTGTTCGTGCTATTTCGGGTTTCCTCTCAACCATGGCAAGGTATTCACTAAAACTTCCCTCCCAATGAAGTGATTTATACTCACTCATGTTGTGCTTATCTTGGATAAACGTAAAAAGATTCGATCTTTTATTGTTATCATACATGGTAAACCTCATAAAAATTATAGGTTACAAATAGGATCATCCAAAGTAAATTATACCGTTTTAATGGTTCTCTGTCAATGAACGAGAAAACTAAAATTTATGTCGAAGGTTTATCTTGAGGAGAACTATTTTGGTTTTTCAACTTTTGAATAAAATCATACAGTATCTTTTTTGCAATTTCTAGTTGTTCTTCCTTTGTCTTGATAGCTCTTGTATCGGGAGATTTCAATTGGCTGATAATAGATCCAGTATTTTCATTAAATGGAACAAATACTGAATCAGCATATTTATACTCTTTAGCCAGCTTATAAAAAGGTGATGGATCAATCGTAACACTTGGATCAAAATCTTTCATTCGTTGTACTTTTTCTCGATTTCCATCATCTATAATGATGTGAGGATGAATGCCTTCACCCTGAGGAAAACTTCTCCGTAACTCTGTTGTAGTATTTACATTAAAAAAGATAGAATTGGTTACTCCAATTTCACCACCAAAAAGAGTCTCTTTTGATTTTTCACTGCCATTTTCTTTAATTTCCCGAACAACTTGGCCAATCCCCTTTCCAAAACTCTGTTTTCCTAAAATAAGTGCACGACCATAATCCTTCATAAGCTCTGTAAAAAGTTCTGCAGCACTGGCCGTTCCTTCATTGATAAGTATAGCAATGGGTCCCCCGTAACTAGGGGTTCGACTCACAAGACCTTTGGTCTGACTTCTATGGGGAATTTCTACTGGTCCGATAAAATATGAATTATCGTGAGTATCAGTAAGGTTACTGGACTCTTTAATAATACGAAACATATGCGCATCATTCAGAAATAAATGAACGAGGTCGAGCATCTCATAAACACTTCCTCCTCCATTATCACGGAGATCAAGCATAATGCCCTGAGGGCGAGAAAGTGCCTGTATGGCTTTATTTACATTATCGGTAATCCCTTCTTTAAATAATGTTATTTTAATATACCCCATTGAGGAATTATCTATCGTAAAATGGGTAGACTCTACTATCGATGCTTTATCTGATTGTTCTTTAGGTTCACTCTTTCCTTTTGTAACGAGAAGGCTTACAAATGGAGTATCATTATAATACGAAAAGAGATCCATAAACGCCATAGCAAAACGCAATGCTTCTCTTAAGACTTCTACTTTAAGCTTCAGATCGAGTGCGCTCTCTTTTTGAATTTTTTTCAATTTGAATAAAAGACCATCATAAACGAGACTACAGTTGTCTGACGCATTTTGAAATGCTTGAATCTTATTCAACTCCTGTTTTTCTTCACCTTCAGTAATACTCACGCCTTGTTTCTTGAGCTCTGCAATATAAAATGACATAAGGAGTAGAGCACTACTTTTATATATATCTAAAAAATCTTTGGGATTTTTTTCAATATGAACATTAAGAGAACTGAGAATGAGTTTCCTCAATTTGTCACAAGGATCGCTCAATTCCTCAAGATGAACAATATCCTGTGTATCAAGTAATGTATAGTTATACGCAACAAGCGCATTCAGCTGTTCAATTTGAGCATTGATTTCGCTATCGCTCATAAGAAAAACTTCTTCAGCAAGAGTTGTTCGGTTAGGATATAATTGTTTAAGCCACCTTAAGAAAGCTAATCTTTTGCGATCAAGAAATTGAGATATTTCTTTCTCATCCGTAGTGTTAGGATTCTTGGTATTTTTGGTTATTGATGAATCAAATGATTCAGTTACTACCTTATTTTTCTCCTTGCAGCCAATGATAAAAAGGACCAAACCTATTGAAAAAATTACATAATATGCAGTTTTTTTATATTTTAAAAACACGATTTCACCAAAATCTCTATGATTACAAAATGTTACAATACGACACACCCTCGTACTCATTATTCATTGCAATTCCAATGCCATAATATTT
>CAZRKD010000222.1:0-3008 GCA_964600515.1 uncultured bacterium | reverse complement strand
CTTCTCCCGGAAGCAAAACAACACAAATGGCCGCCATGATGAAAAATAAAGGGCTGATTGTGGCCAATGATTATCGGGGAGATCGCTTGCAATCATTAGGGATTAATTTACAACGGAGTGTGACAACCAATTGTATTATAACCTTGATGCGCGGGCAAGGCATTAAGGATTTGCAGTTTGACAAGATTTTGTTAGATGCGCCCTGCTCGGGAACTGGAACAATTAGAAAGAGTTTGAAAACCATCAATATCTGGAATTCGGGAATGATTACTAAATTAGCAAAGGAGCAGAAAGAGTTGATTGAAGTGGCTTTTCAGAATCTCAAGCCTGGAGGCGAGATGGTGTACTCTACCTGTTCTTTGGAGCCGGAAGAGAATGAAGGGGTAGTGAGTCATTTGTTGAATAAATACGAGAATGCTGAAATAGTAAAAGTAAAAATTCCGGGATTGAAGTTAAGCCTTCCAGTGATGGAATTTAAGAAAGAGAAATATCATCCTTCGCTTAAACATGTTCTCAGGATTTGGCCGCAGGATAATGATACGGAGGGTTTCTTCATTGCCAAAATTAGGAAGAAAATAATGGTGCGATGAAGAAACTCACGAACGAAGTGACTTGAGATTTTTTGTTGCCGAGATTAGGAAGAAAGAATAAGTTATTCTCCATCAACACAATCTTTTAATACCTTAAAATTTTCTTTTCATTCATGTTTGGTTTAGACAAATCGGTGATGGATGCGGTAGAAAAATACAGCTCTCGTTTCTATAAAATCATGAAGAATTCTTTGAAAATAAAGAAAGAAAATATTCTTATCATAAGTGATTATGGTGTAGGAGAAAAAAAGATGGCCAGCATGTTTGGCTATGGGTATTATTATGCCGCAAAAAATAAAGGTCTGAATGTCAATATTTTGTTCCAGGAAGCGAAGAAAGGGTTCATGTTTGCTGACAACCATGTCATTGAGGCAATTACTCGGTTGGAAAAGAATAATGTGGTAATAGTTTGCGTATCAAACAAATTAGGGCGTTTTGGCGAAGAGAAAAGTTTTCGTCATTTCTGCGCAGAACGCGGCCATAGGTTTCTCTCGGCTACCGGCTTAGGAGACGTCAAGTCCGATCACTTTGACCTGTTCCTGGAAGCGATGAATGTGAATTATTCCAGAATGAAAAAACGGGGTTTAGCAATTAAGAAGATTTGGGATAAGGCAAGTGAAATCCGTGTAAAAACTGAAGCTGGAACTGATATTACCTTTGATGTTTCCTGCATGGAAGCAGTCGCTAATATCGGAGAGTATCATGAATCCGGCAAAGGCGGCAACATGCCTGCTGGTGAGGTATACATTCCCCCGAAAGGACTGGAAGGCGTGAATGGGAAAGTGGTTATTGATGGAAGCATGAAGACGGAAGATGGTGCCGTACTTTTAGACGATCCGGTAACGTTGTATATTGAAAAAGGCCGAGTGGTAAAAATGGAAGGAAAATATGCGCATTTGCTTGAACAAACCTTTCAGAAATTTGAAGATCGGGCAAAGTATCCGGAACGAGTGCGTTTAGTTGGTGAATTAGGAATGGGGATTAATCCCGGTGCAGTATTGATAGGTTCTATGATCATGGATGAAAAAGTGCTGGGAACAGCACATATCGCCATAGGCAGCAACTATTGGTTCGGCGGCGCAATTAAAACCATTTATCATGGTGATCATGTTTTTAAGAGTCCGATATTTTATGTTGATGGCAAGAAGATGGAGATTTGATAAAAATAATAACACTTAAATAGTTCTTTATTTTTCTTCTGAGTATGAACTGGACAAAACTTCTGTATGTACTGATGATCGTCTTACTCTATGTGCCGATGGTATTTGTAGGGGCAAATGTGTTCTTTCCTGAATATACTGGAACCAACGCGTACTATCAAGGGTACACTGATTGTTATGGAAAATATCCTTATCCAGCCGACCCAGAAAAATTAACTGCTCCAGAGCGTGCAGCTATAGATGAAAGCCAGCGCAAATGCAATGAAGAGTTTCAAAAGGCGCAAGAAAAGTTTGAGCAAGCAAAGCTATCGTATGAAGGAAGAAAATATGTTTTCATTTCCTTGTTCAACTTAGGAATTTTATTATTGGCTCTGTTTTTGCCGAAAATGCAGGATAGCGTTACCATGGGTTTGTTTATGGGTAGCATTGCGGCAACTTTTGGAGGAACAGTGCGATATTTTGATACCAAAAGCAAAATTGGATTTGCAATTTTAGTAGTTACATTCTTTGCCATGCTCTACTTCATCAACAGGAAGAAAGAGAATTTCTTGGATTGGGGAAAAGGGAAGAAGTGAATCAGCATTCTCTAAGATAGCCTAGCACGTTTATTAATATCTCAGTTAAATATATAAAATTACAACTATTTAAGATCAATATGACTGACTTTATCTTTATTGCAGGTTCGCCCGGAAGTGGAAAGACTACTATCTCAAATCTTTTGAAAGATAAACTAAACAATCCTCCGATGATTGACTATGGCTGGATTAGGGAATATCATCTTGACAGAGAATGGAAGAATGCGACTAAAAAGGAAGAGCAAATGTCTTTTGAGAACCTAACATTCATTCTTAAAAATTATGTAAAACATGGATACAAAAATATTATAGTGAATGATTTACAAGATTTTCGTATTGAACAAATTCCTAAAGAATTTTCGAGTTTTGATTATGCAATTATCAGTTTGATAGTTAAAGATGATGGCGAACTAAAAAATCGTGTTCTTGGGGAAAGAGACTCTGGATTTAAAGACTTCAAAACAGCATTATCTTGGAATAAAAGAATAATTGAAAGAAAAAATCTTAAAAATGAGTTTAAAGTTGATAATACTCATAGAAATCCAAAAAAAACAGTAGATACCATTTTAGCGATACTAGAAAATAAATAGGAGATAAAACGTACAAGCAATCTGATTCTTTTATCTTTCTTTCACTTTTCCTTCCACTAAATTAACTATCTTCGAAGGTTTTCCTTTCTTTTC
>CAZRKD010000221.1:0-3024 GCA_964600515.1 uncultured bacterium | reverse complement strand
AATACATAGAGCGAAAGTAAAATAAGAATGCGAAATTTCCACTCAAGAAAATTAAACTTTTGCATGAATGAATAAAGATATGACGGAGTTTTTTTTGCGATCTCATGTTTCTCTAGTTTCTCTCGAGAAGCTACTGAAGCATGCGTATGCGAATAACGAATAAGATAATCACCCAAAGTAATAATTTCATTATGTGCAAGCTCCGCTTCTTTAATGCGTACGCCATTTTTTATTGTTCCATTTGAACTTCCTAAATCACGGATAGTAACTTCTTGCCCATGAATAATAATGACTGCATGCCTTCGTGAAACATGCTCTGAATCCAAGAAAATAGCCGACTCATGTGTTCTTCCAATAATGTGCTCTCCATCACTCAGTTCGAGTATTTTAATAACGTGATTATGATGTATGATTTCTATTTTATGCATTATTATTGTCCATATATTCGTTCTAATAAAATCGGCCCAAAGATAACAATTCCAACTGTCGGTAAAATAAAAAACACAAGTGGAATAAGAATTTTTTGTGTTGCGAGTGCGCCTGCTTTTTCTGCTCGTTGAAATCGTTGTGATCGCAAGAGATCTGATTGAGCGCGAAGTACCGGGCCGATACTTGCACCAAGTTGATCGGCCTGAACTAAAACCGTCGTGAATGACGAAAGCTCTGTAAGCCCAATTCGTGTCGACATATTCGTAAGTGCATCTGACCGTGCGGTTCCTAATTTAATTTCTTTTAAAAGTATTTTTAATTCATCAATGAGTGGCCCGGCTTTTCCCTTTTGTGTCACACGCGTAATTGCCGCAACAAAATCAAGCCCAGCTTCTACGCTTAAAGTTAATAAATCCATCATGTAGGGTAGAGCCGCAAGAATTGATTTTTTTCGTTTAGAGGCAAGACCTTTTAACCAAATACTGGGATACAAATAGCCGAGTACACTCGCAGCAATAATTTTAAAATAAGAAACATCGCCAGCTTTTGTTGCAAAATAATATCCGGTGAGAAGTGTGAGAGTAAGGCCAAAATAAATTTTAAAACAAACAAATTCATCCGGATCGAGTTCATCACCTAATCCCGCGGACACAAAATTTTTTTTCAAATTGCTTCGATACTTATCAATCGAAAGAGCTCGTATTAGCGGAAGAATTAAGGGAAACAGCGGACTATAATACTGAATTAATTTATTTGAATATTCTCTTTTACCCGTATCAACGCCGAGGCGTTTTTGCGCAAGAACCTTTTCTTCATCAGGCATCAGTGCTTTGACAATAACAAAAACACTGATAAATGTCGCCGCAAGAATTACGTATTCAGAAAAAATTACATCAAAAAGTATTTCCATATTCCATTCACTCCTTATAACATAAAGGTATCATTATATTATTTTACCTTATTTTGCCATCTGAGTAAAGCCTCTCAACATGAAAGTCCCTCTATAACATTATATACGCATTATTCATGCCAAGATATATGAATTCTACTAATTATAACTAATTGAAATTATTATAATATTTAGATAATTATTTATAACTCATTTTTGATTATAATTTTTCTTTTACATTCTATGAAAATTTTGCAAGAAATAGGTGCTTATGAGTGACCGAGACAAAAAGCCCAGTTATACCGACTACGACGAAAATCGACTGAGTTGGCGGGAAAAAGATCGTCGAAAAGATAAGCGTAATGTCGATGAAGTTCGGAAATCACAAAGCCCAAAACAAAAATACCAAGATGAAAAAGCAAAGAAAGATTATTTGAAAAATCTCAATACGCTTTTTGGAGGAAAAAAATCAGGGAAAGAACATGATAAAGAATTAAAAGCCCTGAAAGAGAGTTTTAGTAACAAAGTAAACTTTAAACAAAACGTTGAAGCGTATATACAAAAATATGGATTTCCAGATGATTGGGATGTATTGCTTTTACTTCTCAAATTGAATGATAGAACGATCCTCAAACAAACTCTTGAAGTTTTACGTACAAAGATAGAGACTATCGATCATACGAAAAAAAGAATTCTAAAATCAGAAATCGAAATTCTTAAAATGACGACGTTTGATAAAGAATTAAAAGGAGTACTCAATGAATTCATTATATTTTAGTACTTTTACGTCTCCAATTGGAAAAATTACTGTTTTTATAGAAGACAATAAGCTCATACGTCTTGATTTTGACGATTCGTACATTCGTCGCAATTCAAAAAAATATACTTTTATTGAAGACAAAAAAAAGTGTAAAAAAATAGAAGAAGAAC
Organism: uncultured bacterium; assembly: GCA_964600515.1. Classification (GTDB taxonomy): domain Bacteria; phylum Bdellovibrionota_F; class JAHFAK01; order JAHFAK01; family JAHFAK01; genus JAHFAK01. The sequence continues at coordinate 776 of CAZRKD010000221.1, read as the reverse complement.
TTATGTTGTATTTCAAGGGAAAACTGAAAAAATTTACAATTCCACTCCACTGTGAAGGCAGTGTATTTCAGAAAAAAGTCTGGAATAGCTTACAAAAAATACCGTATGGAACAGTCATATCTTATAAACAACTCGCAAATAATTGCGGCAATTCAAATGCCCATCGAGCTTGTGCCAATGCAAATGGGAAAAATCCATTGCCCATTATTATTCCCTGCCATCGAGTTATTTATACAAATGGAAAATTAGGTGGGTATTCATCGGGCATTCATATCAAAAAGCAACTCCTTGAAATTGAAGGAGTTTCTCCATCTTATTACAATTATTGAAAAAATCCCTTGACAAAGCCTCTTTTATTTGGTAGTGAGAAGACGATTTTTTAGGTGACATTATAAATAATATATTTTTTTAGGGGAGAGTGTATTATGGCAGATTTTAATAAAAAACGTTTTACCGAAATGGTTCTTAAAGGAGAAGTTACTCCTGGAATTGACCTTTCAAAAATTGATCTATCCGCAACAAATTTACGCAGTGTATTTTTAGTCGGAGCTAAATTAAAAAAGGCAAATTTAAAAGGTGCAAATTTGGCCTGTGCTAATTTTGAAAAAGCAGACTTAGAAGGCGCAGATTTAAGTAACTGTGATTTAAGTTATGCAAGCTTCAAAAATGCCAATTTAAAAGGCGCAAACCTTTCTAATTCTAAGATGGAATATACTGATTTTAGAAATGCCGAAGTAGCAAAGGCTAATTTCAAGAATATTAAAGGCGAAAAGATC
>CAZRKD010000220.1:0-3025 GCA_964600515.1 uncultured bacterium | reverse complement strand
GGATTTTTTCGATAGTGATTAAGGATAGAATATATTTTATGTGCTTGCATATTCTTCTCCTTTCAAATTATGTTCAGCAATAATTTCACGAATTGATTTCTCAATAATAGTACATCCCTCACGAACCCCTTTCTCATCGATGATAAGTGGCGGCGCAATCTTAATGACTGCTCCTCCAATGCCTCCAGGACTAAGGAGTAACAATCCATTTTGAATAGAACGATCAACGACGGCCTTGAGCAAGGGTTTAAATTGTTGGTGCAGATGAATTGCAGCAACTAAACCTTTTCCCAAGACATAGCGAACGAACCATGGATAGCGCGCTTTAATGCTTGCTAATGAATCCTCTAATATCTGTCCAACTTTTTGGGCATTTTCCACTACGTTATGCTTAATAAGGTACTGTACATTCGCGTTCGCAGCAGCAGCACACACTGGATGTCCGCTGTGAGTTGTATTAAAGTTTCCGACTTCGCAGAGATCAAATAAATCTTTGCGTGCAATAACTGCTGATACGGGCAGGGAAGAACTAATACCCTTTCCGGCTGCAATAATATCAGGTACTATGCCGAAGTGCTCATACCCCCAGAGCTTTCCCGTTCTTCCCATGCCCGATTGAACTTCATCGGAGATTAAAAGAATTTTATGTGAATCACACCACGCGCGAAGTCCTTGTACATACTCTTTCGTTAAGAATGCACAGGAACCGCCTTGATAAGGCTCAATAATCACCGCAGCAATATCTTCCACTCGTGCATGGATTTTTTCGATTGACGTAATAAAATCTGAAAAATGCTGTTCGCGCTCCTCATAAGGGCACGTAGGAAAGGGAACCTGAACAGCAAGAGCCTGAGATACTTCTTGAGGAACCCAATATTTGATGCTTTCATTACCACCAATAGCGGTCGTACCAAGCATACGACCATGATAGGAATTTTTAAATGATACCACGATACCTTTGTTTTTGAGTATTTTATGCGCATAGATTCGTGCAATCTTCAGAGATGATTCTACAGCCTCTGCGCCTGTATTGAGTAACGCTGTTTGATAGCCTGATGGAATTAATGGAGCAAGTGTTTTTAATAACTCACATCGAGGTTTATTCGGAAATAAATAGGTAGTGTAGATGCCGGTATCAAGCTCCGCTTTTATCGCATCGATAATCTCTTTACAGTTATGTCCGGAATTTGCGATGAGAGCCCCTGAAGAAAAATCTATGCGCGTCACTCCATCCGTATCGGTCACATAATATCCATCTGCCTTTGCCCAGATAATATCCGGCAAGAATCGAATAGCAGCAGGTTCATATTCATGTAATATCGCTAAAAGTTCTTTCGTTCGATTCATATCAAAACTCCTTTCGCTGCATTACGCTCGCAAAAGCATACAGCTAAAAAATATTTTGGATTGCTCCAAAAATTCGTTTAAAAATATTTAATTGTGATGGAAAAAATGTGTTCGCTACTACCAAAGTAGCATAATAGTACAACAGAGAATGGTCCGAAGAGGGTAAAAAAAGGAGATTACTAAACTTTGGCTCGATTTTTTTTGTTTAAAGTTTAAACTTTGTTTCTGCGGTCTCACTTTGATCTGCATACAACCCTCCTTCGCTTTATGGGCGATAATTGATGTTACTATTACGTAATTAATACATGATGTACTTCTTTGTCAAGCTTTTTTTCGCAGTACTTCATTGTGCCCAGTTTGTATTAATACTCGCCTCGTTTAACGGATGAATATCAAGTGCATTATTATACCAACCCTGTACATACGGCTTCATAAGTATACTATTGGAATAATAGCACAAGGGGATGATCGGAAGTTCCTTCAGAAGGATGCTTTCTGCTTCTTCAAGCATGTGGAAGCGTTTATGCTCCTCGAGTTCCTCGCTCGATTTTTCGAGAAGAACATCATAGGCTGTATTCGTCCAACCGGTAAAGTTATTGATATTATAGGAAAGAAGCACTTCTAAGAATGCCAGAGGATCAACATAATCAGCTATCCATCGTATACGAGCTCCATCAAAATCTTTCGTAAGCACTGATTGAACAAACACCTTATATTCTTGGAAAGAAAGTTGAATATTTTCTAATCCGAACTGCTGTTTCAATACTCCCTGAAGCGCTTCAAGGAGTAATCGATCTCTATCGTTATGGGGAGCAAGTAACGTTATTGATGTTTTAGGATCTATCCCTGATTGATTAAAAAGATTCCGTGCTTTTTCTGGGTCATACTTTACATTAGTAACATGCGTATATCCCTTAAAAGGAGGAACAAGCGTCATAGCCGGCACAAGATTGAGAAGGTGACATATCTCTTCTTTATTTATTCCAATTTGAATACTCTCTTTAAATAACGTATTTTTTCCATAGTCTCTTTGCGTATTAAAACTTAAATAGAGAGTGCCTAATGCAGTCGTTTGGTAAAAATCTTTCTTGCCTTTGAGAGCACGAACGAATGCGGGTGGAATCTGACCTCCGATGAGAACGTCTAGATCTCCTGCTTTATAGAGATTCATTACTGCTCCCAGATCTTCTATCGGAACATATTCTGCTTCCTCGAGTACAATACTATCCCTGCCCCAATAATAAGGATTCTTTTTAAGAATGATTTTATCGTACATTTTCCATTCCGAAAGAATAAATGCCCCATTGCCAATGAAATTTTTGACTAAATTCTGTGGCGTAAAATAATTTAAACCCTTTTCTTCCGCAACTTCAATACTTCTTCGATGGACAGGGCTAAATAGGGGATGAGGAAGAAACTTAATAAATAGAGCATTTGGTCTGTCAAGTTCAACCTGTAAGGTAAAATCATCGAGAGCACGAATACCTATTGCTCTCTCATCGATTTTTGGTTCGCCCTGATTATAAGCTTTGGCATTTTTAATCGAATACATGAGATTGGCCATACTTGCGCCGGCCTTAGGATGTAATGCTCGTTTCCACCCATACACAAAATCGTGAGCGGTTACCGGATCGCCATTACTAAAGCGCGCATCATGCCTCAAATAAAAGATATATAG
>CAZRKD010000219.1:0-3045 GCA_964600515.1 uncultured bacterium | reverse complement strand
GAACGGGTAGTTTTAAAAGAAGAATTGAAAAGGCTTATTGAACTCAACCAGCAAGTGAGTAAAGATGCAACAAACCTGACAAGAGCCCTAACCGGTGATTCAAAGACTCAAGGAAATTGGGGCGAATTTATCTTAGAAAAGATTCTTGAGTCATCGGGATTACGCATTGGTGAAGAATATATTTTACAAGCAGAAAATCTTACGCTCAGAAACGATGATGGCAAGATGTTACGACCCGATGTTGTTATTATGCTTCCCAATGAAAAACATCTTATTATTGATTCCAAGGTTTCATTAACTTCGTATGAACGATATGTTAATACACAAACGGAAGAAGAAAAAGATCTGCATATAAAAGCCCACGCCGAATCAGTTCATAGCCACAGAAAAGAACTTTCTGAAAAAAAATATGATGAACTAAATGGAATAAGTTCACCGGATTTTATTTTACTTTTTATGCCAATCGAAGCCGCGTTTAGCCTTGCGCTGCAGGCAAGACATGATCTTTTTCAAATTGCATGGGATAAAAAAATTGTCATTGTCAGCCCAACAACCCTTCTTGCAGTCTTACGAACCGTTACTGCTTTATGGAATCAAGAACGCCAAACAAAAAATGCTCTTGAAATAGCAAAGCATGGAGGATTGATGTATGATAAATTTGTAGCATTTGTTAATGATCTTGAACAAATAGGAAGAAGCATTACTGCAACACAAGACTCGTATGATGAAGCAATGAAAAAGCTTTCGACCGGCAAAGGAAATCTTATTAAAAAAGCAGAAGATTTAAAAACACTCGGCGCAAAGACGGCAAAGAAATTAGAGAAGAAACATATACCACCTCTCGCCGGCGAATAACTATTTATGAATATTAATTCTTTACTCAATAAAAAATTTACGTGTTCATCGTGCAATCGCGAGCATTTTATTCCAACGCAAGCAGTAGTTACACAAAAAAATGCAATTTCGAATTTGCCTTCTTTTATAGAACGTCTATTGCCTGAAAAAAATCCGAGTATTCTTATTTTAAGTGATGATATTACCTATGAAATTGCCGGCAAAAAATGTGAAAAAATACTGAAAGAAATAGGAGCAATAACATCGTTGGTGCTTAAACCAAAAGGTAGAGAGAAAGTTCATGCAGATGAAAAATATATTACTGACCTACCGGAAGCTGCTCCAAATGCCCAAGCAATTCTCACAGTTGGAACGGGAAGCGTTACTGATATTGGTAAATACAGCGCGCATAGGTTGAAAATTCCTGTAATAAGTTTTCCCACAGCTCCTTCGATGAATGCTTATACATCAAATGTCGCTGCTTTTTTATCGCATGGGTTAAAGGTCACAGTGCCCGTAACTCCCGCACGAGGAGTAATTGCAGATATTGATATTCTCGCCGAAAGCCCGATCGAACTTATAAAATCAGGTTTTGCTGATAGCCTTGCCAAATCATTTGCAAATGCTGATTGGCGTATTTCATCGATGCTGACGGGTGAAACATTTTGTTTATTACCCTATCAAATAGCAAGCAAAGCCGAAAAAAAATATATAACCAAAGGCAAAGAATTGATTTCTCATGATCGCGATTCAATTGTAGGATTACTCGAAGGCTTGCATCTCGGTGGATTTTCTATGGTACTTGCAGGAGCTTCTTCGCCAGCTTCTGGCGGTGAGCATCTCATATCGCATTTTCTTGATATGTATGCACATAAACATGGCAAAAACGTATACGCATATCATGGCTTACAAGTAGGCTTAGGAGTAGAGATATCTTCAGGTATCTATGAAAAACTTAAAGATCTCTCTCTTAAAGATGTGCAAACAATGCTTTCCAAACGACATATTGATTACGATCGAGAAATTGCAAAACTATTTCCCGACGATGTTACATTAATTACTAATGAATTTAAGAAAAAACTTCCCATTATTAATAAATGGAAAGAAGAACTATCTTCACTTTGGCCTCGTATGCAAAAAGAGGCCTTTCCATTAGCAAATTCACATGAAAAGATGAAGCAATGCTTTACTGAAGCAGCATGTCCAACACGTTTTAAAGACATAGGTGTTTCACCAGATCTCGCAAAACAGGCAATCCAAAGCGCCCGCTATATTCGTGGACGATTTACCGTACTCGATATTGCCGATGAATTGGGAATACTCCAAACCTCTTTGGAACGATATACCCACACTTTTGATTGACTTCTCATTCCTTTCAAATAAACTGAAAGCTATGATAGTAGCTGATCAAATGCATAACATAAGCGTCATTGGTGCAGGTGGAAAAATGGGCAAGGGCATTGCATTGCTTTTGCTTGAGGAAATGGTTCGTCGTGAAATTGAAGAGTATGGAAAAACGAGAACTGGAAAATATACATTAAATCTCATCGATGTTTCGGCTGAGTCACTTCATGGGCTTACGCAGTATTTGAATACTGAACTTACAAAATATGCTGAAAAAAATATTCAAAAATTACGTCACTACTATCGCAATAATAATGAACTGGTTGATAATTTTGAAATTATCGAAAATTTTGTCTATGGCGCGCATCGTATCACTCAGTACAGTTCAGTATTTGAACAAGCTCAAGACTCGCAACTTGTTTTTGAAGCCATTCTCGAAGATGAAAAAGTAAAAAGTGAATTGTTTGGAAAACTCAATAAAATATGTTCTAGAGATACCTATTATTTTACGAATACTTCTTCGATTCCGATTCATGCCCTGAATTCAAAGGCAGATCTTGATGGTCGCATTCTTGGATTTCATTTTTATAATCCTCCAGCTGTGCAGAAGCTCTTAGAAATTATTCCAGCAAAAAATACCAAAAAAGAACTTGTTGAATTAGGAATTGAAATTGGAAAATGTTTGGGCAAAAGAATTGTTCAGTCTAACGATATTGCTGGTTTTATTGGCAACGGACATTTTATGCGCGATGTGTTGTATGCATGCTCGCTCGTGAGTGAACTTTCGAAAACGTATGGTACGCTAGAATCCATGTATATGATCAATAAAGTGAGTCAGGATTTTATGATTCGTCCTATGGGAATTTT
>CAZRKD010000218.1:0-3071 GCA_964600515.1 uncultured bacterium | reverse complement strand
AACGACCCGAGCTCGTGATAATATTTATTCCTTCTTCGTTAATCGAAATATAATCTTTCTCGAGTAAGAAATAAAAAAGTTCTTTACGTAAAACTTCCGAAGTTAAGCTTTCATTTTTCCAAAAAAGTTTTCCATTACGAACTGATGACGAACGAATAATCGAAATTCCAAAATCAATTGCATCACACGCGGCTTGTAAACTTTCCCGAAGAGAGGCAATTTCTTCCGGACGCTTTATTTCACGCTCTTTTAAAATAACATGAGGATAAACTTCGATGGTATAGCCTCGTTCTTTAAAAGCTTCACCTAAAGCATATGAAAAAGATTTTTGAACGGTAATATTTTTAATATTTTTTTCTTTTAATATTTGATCAACAATGTCGACCGTATTTTTTGCGCCATTTTTTGTATAATCAGAGAGTTTTAAAACATGATCAACCTTAGCGTATTCTTTGCCTTTATTGTATTCTAAATCAGACAAAACAACATATTTTTTATCATCAATGGAAAAATAGATATACGAATCAGGGGCCGAGAAATGGGTAAGATAAAATAAATCCACATTATTGGCCGTGGAATCGATAATTAAAAACGCATTTTTCATTTGCATAATCCTTCTAATTCAATTAAATACACTAGTTTAAAGATTAATACGTATAAAATCAATGAATAAGAACATCACCGAATTAATTCGAAAACATTCATGCTTTTTAGCACCGCTTTCGGGTTTTTCCGATTTGCCATTTCGAAAAATCGCTCGTGAATGCGGGCAGGAACAACTCACATTCACTGAAATGATTAGCGCCGATAGCCTTGTGAGAAACAAGCGGACAAAGTCAGCTGAAAAAGAAGACGGAGAAGTGACCATAGCCCAACTTTTTGGCTCTGATCCCGATATCATTCAAGATGCAGCAAAGATCATTGAAGATAAAGGCTATGCAGCTGTTGATGTCAATATGGGATGCCCTGTTCGTAAGATTACTAAAAAAGGTGCAGGATCTGCGCTCTTACAAGAACCAACAAAAGTCGGGAAAATAGTTGAAGGAATGTGTGCCACGGTATCTATCCCTGTTTCTATTAAAATTCGTTCAGGATGGGATCATGAGCATCATAACTTTCTCGAAGTTGGAAAGATTGCGGAGCAAGCTGGTGCTTCATTCATCTCGCTTCATCCGCGAACACGTGAAAAACGTTTTGGCCATGAAGTAAATTGGGACCATATTCGAATGCTCAAAGAACATCTCAGTATTCCCGTTATTGGAAGTGGCGATGTTAAAAATATAGCTGATGCTCATAAAATGCTCGAAAATACCGGATGTCATGCAGTCATCATAGGCAGAAGCGCGATTGGCAATCCCTGGTTTTTCCGCATGTGGAAAGATCATGATTATTCTGTAAAACAAAAAGATGAGCTTGAAACAATCTTGCGGCATCTCAACTATTCAGTTTCATTTTATGGCGAAGAGCTCGGGCTTTTAAAATTCCGTAAGCATCTTGTCCAGTATTCATGGAATAAGAGAGATGCAAAAGCCTTTCGAAGGAGAGTATTTACAAAAAATACTTTGCAAGATGTAGAAAACTTGATAAAAAGCTTTTTTCTGACATATGAAAATTGATTTCGAAAATATCGATATATATCACAACGAAGCCGACAAAAAAGTACACGAGTACATCTATAATTTTTCACTCAAAGATCTTGTGAATTTAAAGCTTCATAATTTTATCAGTAAACTCGATGTAATTAGCATTGATAGCCTTTACGATCGTGTAATTCGTGAAGTTGAATATCCTCTCATCAAATTAACCCTCGAAAAAGTTAAGTACAATCAAATCAAAGCTTCGAAACTCTTGGGCATTAATCGAAACACTTTGCGAAAGAAGATCCGAGAATTGAAGATTCCGATGGAATAAGACCGGAACCTGCCCGGCAACTTCCGGTCCAAAAAACGATCAAAAAGTTCAGATATTTTTTTCAGAAAGCGTGGAACAACTCACATCTTATTAACATATATATATGTTAATATATATTTGACATATATATATGTGTTATTATACTATAATCTTATGGGCATCAAAAATACTAATCTTTGTTTTAAATGTAAAAAAATATCCCCTGACAATAAATTTTATGGACTTCATAGGCGATGTTTTACCGAGTGGTTTGGTTGTACAAAGGATGATCGGTTGATTGCTGTAACACCAGAGGAAGTAAAAAAACACGAAGCTGACGCTCTTGGTTTTGAGGAAATTACTTCTTCATTTTTTCAGGGAAAATATAAAAAGTATTCAGCAACGTTAGGAAATTCCAAATATATATTGAAAGTTAAAGAAGAGGATTATCCCTTGCTGCAACGATTTGAATATCTGTCTAATGAAATTGTAAGTTATTTTTCTTTGCCTGTAGCTACATTTTATCTCATAGATTTTGAAAATTACAATTGCTTTGTCAGCAAGAATTTTCTTTTTGAAGGCAATTATCGGAAACTTACTCATATCTATCACTTTCTCAAAAACCAAAGATCTTATACCGTTGAAAATCTTGTCCATGTTATTTTTGATACGACTCATAGACCTCAAGATATAGAAACATTTTTATTGCTTCTTCTTGTTGATTCGCTCATAGGAAATAATGATCGTCATGGACGTAATTTGGGATTTCTATCAAAGGGATCTACTCATGTGCTTGCTCCTCTTTATGACAATTGTACCTATCTTGGTATCGAAACTCTTTTAGGAGCTGATATTAATCCCTTGGGGAAAATTGCTACAAAAGAAACAAAAAATCCTTCAATGCGGGACTACGGGAAGGAGCTTATTCGACTAGGATATCAAAAGATTCTAAAACGTTTTTACCGACGATGCACAATCAAAGAGATAACTCGAATTATTTCGGCAAGTCTTTTACCACAGAAAGCGCAGGAAGCATATATTCGGCTTATTACTAAACGCTACCAGGAGTTTATCACATTTTATGAAAGTCTTAATCTTTGAGGAAACGAGAAAATCGAGAGTTCTTACAGCTACACTTTGGAAAGAAAAAGGAGTTTACTGTTTTTGCTATGAAAAGAACT
>CAZRKD010000217.1:0-3073 GCA_964600515.1 uncultured bacterium | reverse complement strand
ATATAGAAGCCCATTTTCATGAATAGCCCATTTTTGTGCTATGCGCGGAATCGTCTCATTTGTTTTTGGATCATAACTAAAAAGGCCTTCATAAATATTAATTCCTATTTGAACACTTACCGTATCAAACATAACTGCAGGGTCAAAAGATGCAGGTTCAGTTGAATTTGCTATAACGATTTTTTGTACCGTGGGTGGCTTTACTCTACCTAAATATAAACCTTGTTCTCCTTGCACTTGTGTCATTATACAAAAACTGAACAAAAAAACTAAGATAGGTATATGTACTTTCTGCATATACACTCCATTTGATCTTTCTTTCATATAATACCCCTTTTATTACTTATTCTGATTATACAGATAATACGATTACGAGCACCATGTCAATATTTTTTTGTGTTTGGCACAACTTCTCCATTATTTTCGATAAAAGATATGATAAGTAATTTCAAAGAAGAAAAGTTTGACTTTGCCTCCATTCACATTTTAAATAACTTTTGAAATGATCAAAATAAAAGTTTGTGGGATTCAAGATAGTACAATCGCATATAATGCAGTTTCTTATGGAGCTGATGCGCTGGGTTTTAACTTTTGCAAGGAAAGCCCTCGGTATATTGAGCCTCAAAAGGCGCAAAAGATTATTGCCGAAGTGGCAGGAAAGATTAAAACCGTCGGGCTTTTTAATACCAAAGAAGTAAATTATATTCATGCAATCATTAATGAAACGGGGGTTGAGATTGTGCAACTCAATGACCCGCAATATCCTGAATTTTCATCGCTCTTTTCTGGACCGGTTGTAAAAGCAGTGCGAACTAAAGATCCATCAAAGCTCAAAACAATGGTAGATTATCATGTTCATTATGATGTTCTTGCAAAAGATCCAAATACATTTAGTTGGCATTATTCAATTGAAGCGTCTAAATTTGGAATGATCATTTTATCCGGAGGCATAAATCTCGATAATCTTACAAAAGCAATTGATCAGGTAAAACCCTATGGCATTGATCTTTCGGAAATTATCGAAAATCCCATGGGGACTATTGATAATGCGATTATGAAAGAAGTAATTGAAGCAATCAGAAAGCATACATGGTGAAACATTATTACCATTATTTTTTTCTCTCGTTACTTTTTCTCGTAGATGTCTCAAGAGCTGAGGAATTTTTTGATTTAAGAAAACTTAAAAAAGGTCAGAAAGGCTATGCCCAAACCGTTTTTGAGGGGACAGAGCCAGAGAAATTTGACATTGAAGTATTAGGTCTTTGGAAAGATGTGTATCCGGCTATTGATATTATTCTCATTAAATGTAGCGGCGACAAAATTACACAATCCAGAATTGCACATGGCATGAGCGGAAGCCCCGTTTATATTGATAACAAAAAAGTCGGGGCACTTGCTCTTACCTTTAATGGAAAAGATATCCCTATTGCAGGTGTAACTCCGATACGAGCAATGCTCAAAAAAAGTCATGAATTAGAGAGTACAAATGCATATAACTCAATTTATTATGATGGCACTCATCTCACACCGAAGAGTGGCCTTGTCACAACAGTATCTTCGAATTTTTCAAAAAACGCACGTGAGTATTTACATAAAAAGTGGAAATCTCATGCACTCGGTGAACTCGTTGATGTACCAGGAGGCTATGAAGTAGGCATTCCTGAATCACTCAATTACACGATTAAAGCAGGATCCATGATTGGCGTAAGCCTTATCCGAGGGCAATTTAGCATGACTGCATTTGGAACAGTTACTGATGTAGAAAGCGATTCATTTGTAGGATTTGGTCATCCATTTTTGGGCCTTGGCGATGTTGAGTTTCCTGTATTTAATGCCTACACCTATATTGTTTTACCAACCACATTTTCCTCAAATAAACTTGTAGGGTTGGGAAAAGAAATCGGCGTCATTACCGGTGATTATATTGCAGGAGTTAGTGGAAATTTAAAAAAACGTGCAAAACTAATTCCGGTTAAAGTAAGTGTAACTCAAGAATCGAAGCGTCTCCATCAAAAGGCTTCATTTAATGTCGTTACCCACCGTGATCTCTCGCTGAATCTCATTTATGCGGTCACCCAGAGTCTTATCAATGCTACCCTTCCCTATTCGCCTCATAATCTCGTGCATGCAAAACTTTCATTTAGTATTAATGGAATACAAAAGCCATTTGAATATGATCTCAAATACTATAAATCAAAAACGCCGCTTTCCCAAGATCTTATTTATTTTCCCGAGGTGCTTCTTGAAAATCCTTACAAAGAATTGAGCCTCACGCGGTTTGACCTCGATGTCTCGATTGAAAATGAAAAACGAGTAAGTACGATTCATAAGATTTGGCTGGGTTCACCTTTATCACGCGAAGAAGACAGGTATACGCTTTTTATCGAACTCATTGAATATGATAAAAATTATCGCATTATTTCTTTGCCTCTTACTATTCCTACTCGTGAAATTACGGGCAAGGTTGAGGTCACGGCTTCAAGTGGATCGCAAGTGCCGCCATTTGAATATCCTGAAACCTATACCGAATTCATCCAGTATATGCGTAAAATCTATGCCCCTCAGGATCTTGTGGTAACAATCACCTACCCCAAACGCACACTGCGACTCGAAGGCAATGAATTAAATAATCTGCCTGAAAGTGCACGTGTAATTTATGGACATCAAAATCGACTCAAAGTAACCGAGATTCGAGAACGAGAACGAATTGTTAAAAAACAAACCGAAGTCGTGAGTGGCAGCGATCGCATTGAACTTATGGTTGAAAAAACTGAGAAATCTCAACAGGAAGGAAAAAAATGAAATTATTTATTTTACTATTTTTTTCATTAGTATCGACAACGGTTTTTTCAGTTACAACAACTCTGTGGGAAAATAGTGAATACAATGATTTTGAAGGAGGAAAGCTTGCAAATGTGTCTCTCGATGAACAAGGAATCATTCGCCCCACACGACCGATTGAAAAAGTCGGCAAATTTCAGTTTGATAGTATTATTGCCATTACAAAGTTAGGGTCGGAATACTTTATTGCCACGATTGGGCCTAATGGGATTTATAAATTTTTTCCTACAAA
>CAZRKD010000216.1:0-3079 GCA_964600515.1 uncultured bacterium | reverse complement strand
CCTTTAGTGAAAAGATGCAAGCCGGCTTTGTTGCCTTTGTAACCGTTGCCTCAATTGCACTCGCTATTATTTTGCCGATTACGTTGTAGGAAAAAATTATAATCCAGATTCAGTCGTTTCTTCTGCCGTATCTTCCACTCGTACAATGACAAGCCCTAATGTTATGGGGACCGTATCATGAAAGAATTGATCAGCAGTCAATTTTATTTCAAATTGATTTGCATCGGGCGTAAGCTTATAAAAATTTGTTGCCGACGGTTTGAGGGTAATTTCAGAAGCCGTTGGAAAATCAATTGAGGTTAAGCCATTGATTGGAGTGGCTGCTCCATCTATTGTACGTTCATTTTGGGCTAATCTGATTCCTCGTATATGCCCCGTAAGTTTGTCTTCCTGTGTATCATCGAAGCGATAATTTTCATTTAAGTTTGTGCTATCGAGGGCGAGTGTTGCAAGAAAGCGAGGGAAAAGAAAATCGATTTTTTGATCTTGATTAGTTTCTATATTTTCAAGGCCATGCAATCTAGATGCAATAAGTGCATTCAACAATTCTATTGGATCGCCAGAAATTGCATTTGCTATTTCATCTGAATACGTGAGTTGTCCCTCGCGTTCGATAAGATAGCGCAGGAAAAGATAGCCAAATGTTCGTTGTTTTTCAGAATCAAGGCTTGAAAAAAGAGTAACAGCGCTCGGAGAACTCAAGAATTTGCTTACGAGAATATAATTATAGTTTCCATAGCCAACAATATCTTCGGCAAGCTGGCTCATGGCTTCATCAAGCCACGTTGCTTCTCTTGTTACATTTTGATCATTTGATGAAATAAATGGTCGCACTACTTTATAACAGAAATTTAAAAGATGCTGATAATTATGAACAAGACTTGCGAGAATTTTATCTTTTGATACCGAACTTGAGGGAATAGGCATATAGAGTATTTTTTGTTCATTCGACGTAGGATTCAAAACCGCATCATATTCAAGAAGATCTCCTGCATTGAAAAAACCCAATTGATTACTGTCATTTAATATAGAAGTGAAGACAATATTTGTTTTATTATCGATCATATCGCCGTCGGGTATAAACATTGCATTCTCATCCATACAGGTTCCATAAAAAAGATCCATACGCGGTAAGGCAATATCTTCAAGGGCATCAAGCATTTCGGTAAACGCTGTATCTTGTGTGATATCATCAATATCAATCGATGTCTCATCGACAAAAAAGATTGCCTTATCTCCAACATTTTTAGCGTAAGCAGTAATTGTTGCCTCTATCGTATCTCCATCGCGAGAAAACTTGAATGTTCGTTTTTCATTTTTCGCAATAGCTAGTTTTGAAGATATATGGCTTTTTTTTGATTTCTTTGTCAGCAATTTTTCAATATTGGCTATTTTGGTATCGATCGAATGATTAACGTTTCTTTCGAGTGCAATAGTATTTTTAAACGTCGATGTCTGGGTTGTTCCATCAGTCGTCGTCGTTTTTTCAGTCGTTCCTCCCAAAGGTGCCCCATCGACCGTTGCAATGGCATTTATCGTGAATTGATTGACGGGCATCGAAGCCTTATCTTCAGTAACGAGAAGATACGGCATTGCAATGTATATTTCTTTTTTCGTAAGGCCACTTTCATCAATCGTTACTTCAATTTTATCTGTTTCAGAACTCTCCGCAAACTCAGCAATCTCGAGCCCGCCTTTATTTGACAAAGCAAGGTCGTCGGTATTCGATGGATTGGTCGTCGTTGAATCGACGTTGCATCTTAAAAAAAATGCTATAAAAAATAAAACGATGTATTTTTTCATACTCATATCCTCCAATTAAGTAAGATTTACAGTATGACTTGATTATTGAATAAAATCAATGATAGGAAAAGTCTATGGATAGTAATTTGAATATCAAGCACTGCCAAATAATGGGAATCCTGAATGTTACTGATGATTCTTTTTATGATGGTGGAAAATACAACTCTATTGATAAAGCGGTTGAACGAGGAATTGTTTTAGAAAAAGAAGGTGCGGATATTATTGATATTGGAGCAGAAAGTACTAGACCTGGTGCTACTCCACTTAGTGAAAAAGAAGAATTAGAACGATTACTTCCTGTGATTCGAAGTTTAAAAAAAGAAATTCATATTCCCATTTCAATTGATAGCTATAAACCCGATGTAATTCGTGAATGTATATCGCTTGGAATTGATATGATTAATGATGTAACAGGCCTTCGCAATAACGAGATGATTGTACTGGCGAAAGAGTCAAAACTCCCTGTTGTAATCATGCATATGCGTGGTATGCCGAGAGATATGCAAAAAGATGTTCACTATGATGATGTAGTAAAAGAAATATATACTTTTTTTGAAAAAAAATTACATGAAATTAATTATGATAATGTCATTATTGATCCGGGCATAGGATTTGGAAAAGAAGTCGAGCATAATCTCTTACTCTTAAAAAACCTCGCTCGTTTTAAGTCACTCGGATGCCCGATTCTCATTGGAACGAGTAGAAAGTCATTTATTGGAAAAATACTTGAACTTCCATCTCTTATTGATCGACTTTCAGGAACACTCGCATCGTGTGTGTATGCGTATTTACAGGGGGCTAATATTTTACGCGTTCATGATGTGCAAGAAGTAAAAAGAGCAATGAAACTTATTGAGGCAATAGAACATGTATCTAACTAAACGATTTAGTTTTGAGGCCGCTCATAATTTAATGAACTACAAAGGCAAATGTGCGAATCTTCATGGTCATTCGTATGTTCTCGAAGTGACTGTTCTGGGCGAGCCTACACAAAATGGCATGATTATTGATTTTTATGATGTAAAAAAGATTGTTGAAGAAAATGTTATTCTAAAACTCGATCATAAATACTTAAATGACATTATCGAACAATCATCTGCCGAACGAATTTCATTATGGATATGGAATGCGCTTCATAATGAATTGCCTGCGCTTTACGAAATTAAATTATTCGAAACCGAAGATTCATGGGTGACATTTCGAGGTCCGAATGCTCCATGAAGTCTATCTTTCATTGGGTTCAAATCTTGATAATCGAGAACACTATATCAAAGAG
>CAZRKD010000215.1:0-3081 GCA_964600515.1 uncultured bacterium | reverse complement strand
CCAAATGAATAGGCATCGGCAAGTGGATCATCGCCAGTTGCTCCAGGTGGTGTTTCTTTCGTAAATGGAAAAAGCCAATAACTAAAGTTTGCTTCGAGCGATAATCGATTTTCTAAAATTGGGAATCCAAGAAGTGCCGTAGCAATTGCACCATGATAGAGCTGCGATGCAAGATAGGTAAATTCATCATCGTCTGTTTTGATTTCATCAAAATCAATCGTAAAATAGCCATATCCTAAATGAAGGTCAGCATAGGGCGATAGCGGATTCTTTCGTAATATATGCCATCGACCAATGAGATTGAATTCTAATTTGCGTCGACTCACAAGGATTGTTTGCGGCTCTTCAATGGAAAGATCAACCGTGGTTTTTAAAAGCCCTTGGGTAAATTCTAAATCAAGGCCAAAAAATTTCCATAAGAAAAATGAGCTCGTTATCCCAAAATCATAAATGCCATTCGTGTTTACTCCACCCTTTGTTATGTCAGAACCATTGCTCTCTAAAATATACTTATTAAAGCTCATACCCGTAATAATACCCACATCAAGTGAATATGTATGTTTTTTTGGTTTCCAGGAAAATCTTCTTCCCAAAACACGATTATCATCTTGATTGGTCACGACAGATGATGATTGCTGCTCTTTTTGTTCTTCTTCTTGTTGTGCTTGTCCTTCTTTAATCATAAATTCAGAATCATATTCTTTTTCAATTTCATCGAAGGTCGTTGGCTTATTTTCTACCGGTTCCTCTTCTTGATCATTTATAGAAAGATTTTTAGCTTGGGTATCATCGATACGTTCTAAAACGACATCTTCATCAGCCGGTACATTGGCAGCTACAACAGCAGGTGCTTCATTGCGCGTAATAAACTCTGCAAGTCCGGTTTCCTCAAAGTCAACAAATTGCAAAGTTCCTCCACTATATTCCGGTTTGAGATAGCGAAGTTTTCCAATGAGAAGCGGAGGATTTATTTCAACAGCTTCAATGACTCCAATTTCTTCTTTGGTAAATCCTATGATGCGCTCTTTTACTAATGAATTTTTTTGTACATTGGTAAGTGTCACTAAGCGTACATAAGAATCGGCTTTATTAAATGTTCCCGTATCTATTCTCATAATTATACTTTCGCCATTAGTACTTGAAATAATTCCTTTATAGGGAAAATGAGAAAGCATTTTTTCAACCCCTTTTTTAATATCGTTTTTAATCGATTCTGGCGAATACCAGCCATCAATATTAATAGTCGTTGCGGAAAAGTCTTCCATGGTTTTGAGATTTTTAAATTTAACAACAATTTTTAATTTTGAACCAAGCTTCATGATCGTACCATAAAAAAGCCCATCTGATTTTAGCGACTTTTTTAATAATTTAAAATCTTCCGAACCAAGTGATTTCTTTTTTAAGAAATTAAGTTTTTTGACTGTGCTGCCGACTTTTTTATCATCGGTGAGTTCAAAAAGCGTATTGTCCACTACTAATATCCGTCGTATTTCATCCTTAACAAAATTTTCCATATTAATTTTTGAGGTATCCGTAAATGGAAGAACCGCTACGGTTTGAATTCGATATAACGAATTCAGATCACGAGAAGCTGCATGTGCTTTATAGGTTAAAAAGATACACATAATAAAAACTAAAAATTTCATACAAGGTATAAAAATTTTTCGTACCATGGGATGTTCCTCTTTATACATGTAATTCATAACTAACTGTTTTTACTTAACTATTACCACAAATAGCTAAAACGCTCCTCTCAATCATTATATATGAGCAAGCTCTGTGCCAAAAATTGAAATTTTTTCATAGAAGTAAATCTTTTCATAGAAGTTCAATGAATGAAAAATATAACTAATTGATATTATTTGTTTTTTAAAAATAAAACTTGGCATGGAATATGCATAGTATAATAGATGAGACATATGCCAGGTATTTAACTCTCTCTATCAGGTCGATGAGTAAATCGGTAGGTAGAGTTGAATACCTCCCCCCTTCCCTGGCATATGTCTCTTACTTTTTTAGACCTCACCAACAAATATAACGCAAATTTTGACTCTTTTTTATTTGACTCTTCCAGAAGATTACAATAAAAAACTGAAACTAATGAAACTCAGTATCTATACAAATATTATCTTATTATTTCTACTTCCAACTATGGGCTATACCGTTGATTGGAACATACTTGGTAAAAAAGTTTTTTTCTTAAAGAGCACTGTTGAGTTAGGAGATTCTTATAGTGCAGTTGGAGAACTTGAAGTCAATTTTAGATTGAATGATAACAATAAGATTCATACCAAAGTAGAAGTTAAAAACCTACGTATTGAAACTCCCAATGTATACCTTCCAAAGCCAACCATTGATTTAACGTTTCGTGAATTAACTGATACTCATGGCGAATATAAAAATATGGTAATTCAAACTACATCTCCAATTTCCTTTAGATGGGAAAATATTCTTCTTAAATTAAATAAATACGATACTGGCTCTTTAGTCACCCTTGATTTTACTTTTACCTTTAGAGGTCCAGTAAACGAAAAAAATAGTATTGAAGAAGCTTCGCTTCCTTATCTT
This sequence comes from uncultured bacterium, assembly GCA_964600515.1. Lineage (GTDB taxonomy): Bacteria > Bdellovibrionota_F > JAHFAK01 > JAHFAK01 > JAHFAK01 > JAHFAK01. Next base: position 513 of record CAZRKD010000215.1, on the reverse strand, counting down.
TCAATAAAGATCACACCACAAGATTCAGATAATTTAATTTATTTCTTTATTGACACATTAAATGCGCGTCAAGATAAAAAAAGCATTGTTATAGAAAAAAAAGGTGTTCCAACAAAAGTTTTATTAGAAAGAGAAATTGAGTAATTTTAAGAGTGAGAAAATTCTATGGTTAATCTAATAAGAATAATTCTTTTCATTTTAATTTCAATTGAATTGGTACAAGCTAAGCCTTTTAATGATCGATATAAATTTATAGGAAACATTTCTAATGAAGAAATGATCATCGCTCACTTAGAACTTGAAGCTCTATTTCAAGAGGGGGAAAACGGAAAAATTAAATCTAAAGTTGTATGCCATGATTTTCAACTTAATCCTTGTAATAGTAAGAATAAACTAAGCTTTTGTTCTCCAGAAACCGAACATCATCATTATAATGCAACAAATATTGCAATTGCTCGTTTGCAAATGGCTGTCTCTTATACACATCTGACGCTGCCGACGATCTTACGCGTG
>CAZRKD010000214.1:0-3083 GCA_964600515.1 uncultured bacterium | reverse complement strand
CAGGTACATAACCGGCCCATCCTAGGTAAGAAATAAGAAAAAAAGAAAAATAGGGACAGGTGTAGTTTCCCCAGCATTGGGGGAGCTATGCCAAGGAGGAAGTGTAAGTATTGCAGGGAGTGGTTTAATCCACATGCCAGATTGAAAGAAAGGCAGGTGACGTGTGGAAAGGAAAGCTGTCAAAAGGCTCACAAGAGTTTTTTAAACAATAAACCTTCTGCAAAAAAACTTAGGTCACTAAACACTCAAGATTGGAGAGAAAACCATCGCAAAGAGATTCGAAAAAAGGATCGAGAATATTATTTTCGGGTCAAAAAATGGAGAAGAAGGTCATGTCCGGAGTAGAATCGATATTTTGCAAGTAATGGATATAACGTTTGAATATTTAAACTTTGTTTATGTCCGGAGATGAATCGATAGGGTTTAAAATAGAAATTTGCTACATCCACTCTCAATGTTTAAGGCTGTAAAGGGTTTATTGGGGTGGCGAGTTATACGAGATGATTCTGAGATTGAAGAAATCTCCCAATATTTAGTTTCTCTTCACACACGAGGGTTATCGGATCAAACCATACGCTCCTACGCATTTGATTTGGCTGATCTTCACAACTGGATTTATGAAGAAAAAAAGATTCGTTTGAGTGATTTTGATAAGTATAAGCTCCATGAGTATATTCGTTATCAAAAACGCAAAGGATTAAAACCTCGTACCATCAATCGAAGATTGGTTACGGCAGGTTGTTTTTACCGATTTCATTTTAATTGTGATCTGCCTAGCGGCACAAAATACACGATAGAAAAACCTTATTATAAGGGACAAGCAAATCCCTGGGCTATGGGAATACACAGGCGTCGTAAAGTCATATCCAAACACATTCGAGTTAAAGTTGCTAAAAAAGTTATAAAGCCGCTCACAGTAGAAGAGGTGCTAGAGTTTTTCAAATCAATTCGTCGGTACCGAGACTTGGCCATTGTAAAATTAATGCTTCGATGTGGATTAAGATCCTTGGAAGTTTTACTGATAAAATCAACCGATGTTAACGTCTTAGATCAAGAGTTTATTGTTCGTGGCAAAGGGGATAAAGAAAGAAAACTTCCTCTGCCACCGGATGTGATATCCACGATTCAAAAATATATTTATTATGAAAGACCCAAGGAATGTAAAAGCCCTTATCTTTTTGTTGTTTTAAAGGGGGATAAAAAAGGTCAGCCTTTAAGTCGTGAAGGACTCAGAAAAATATTTCGATATCGTAGAAAAAGTTCAGGAATCACACATGCCAATCCTCATCGGTTTCGTCACACATTTGCTGTGGAGATGGTTCGAGGCAAAGTCTCTGTGGAAAGTTTAAGAAAGCTCATGGGCCATTCTGATATTAGGCAAACTATGGATTATGTCGATTTAGACATGAGTACCATTACCCAGGAATTTGAAGCAGCCAATGAAAGATTAAAAGAGATTTATGAAAAAAGACGACCTTAATCTTCCCCAAGCATCCTATGATTTTTTAAATCTAATGATGGCCACCCTTAAGCCAAAATCCGTCATACATTATGAGAGCTGTATTCGATGTCTTTTTAGATTTTTAAAGATGGAAAATATCGAGTTTAAAGATTTAAACCGTTCTCATATTGAACGCTGGCTTATATGGATGACGGGACTTGGGCATCATGTGACAACTCGCTTTAGACGAATTCAAGATGTCCGCTTCTTTTTGCGATGGTGTGCAGAACACGGCTTTTTAAATCCAGAGCAGGCAAATCTCATTGAGTCTTATGACTTTCCAAAACTTCCCCAACGACTCCCAAGACCTTTTCCATATCCTATTGATCAAATCATTACAGAGCGCCTAAGAAACTCAGATTCAATTCTTCATAAAGGGCTTTTACTGGCCAGGCTCACAGGAATGAGGATTGGAGAAGTCATAAGTCTACCCAGAGAGTGTGTTTTTGAAGATCCTTCTGGAAAAAAGTCTGTTAAAGTCCCCTTAGGAAAATTAAATACCGAAAGACTTGTTCCTATTAATGATGAAGCCCATGAACTCATTGAGAACATCAAAGAAAAAACGCTTCATAATACAACAGCTTTTGAAAAACGAAAACGCCCTCTATGTCCTGAATGTGGTGGGCACAAACACATGGATCAGGCAAGATATAGCTCAGATTATATTCCAAAACGCCTCATTGTTTTAGACAATGGTAGATATCCCAGTTACTCAGGACTTCGTTCCGCATGGAATAGGATTCTACACGACTTGCGAAAAGAGGAAAAAGATCGCATGACCATTCACCGTCTTAGGCATACCTATGCCACTTCAATGATGAGTGGGGGAATGAGCATTGTTTCCCTTATGAAAATCTTAGGCCACAAAGATATTCGCATGACGTTGATCTACGGTGATGTCTCTCAAGAAAAGATTCATTATGAATATAAAAAGGCGCTAGAACACATTAATGAGCGCTATAGCGTCCAGATGCTAGAAATACGATCTGAGATGATAATGGTAAAACCCCATGTCATTCTGGGAGATATCACCAAATGGCTCGATACCAATCAATACCACATTACCAAAGAACCCAGACGATTTCTCTCTATCCTTAAGCGTCTCAAGATCATTGAAAAAGATCTCAAAGCCTTTGGTATTGAAGAAAAAATGCCTGTAACTCCTCAGGCTGAATAGACCCTCCAGATGGGCCGGTTAACAGGATAAACTTTGTACTGTCCAGTTCAATATCAAAATCTGAAAAAATAGTACTTGCTGTTGTTTATCATTTTTGATAACATTCACTTATGTGGACAGTTCAGGAAAGTCCAGAAGTATATTTTGAATTAATTGAAGCTCCTGAACTCATTCAAAAGAAATATATTATTTGGAAAGGACTAGTGAAGCAAAGTGGTCCATTTTTGCCAGGGAAAGGATGGGGGCTTGAAAAACTTTCGGGTCCTCTTCAAGGTTTTTATTCTGCTCGATTGAATAAAAAATGGAGAGTGATTTTTGAGATTTCAGGGAAAATAAAGGTTGTGGGTGTTAGGTCTGTAACACCGCATTTATACAAAAAAGTATCAAGAAAACTTAGATAGAAAT
>CAZRKD010000213.1:998-3086 GCA_964600515.1 uncultured bacterium | reverse complement strand
TTTGGATTTAGATGATGTTGGAAAGCTGTTTGATAAGGGCTGAAGCTGATTGATGTGGGGAAGATTGCGAGGTTGTGATATGAAAACCGAAATAATTTTAAATGAAAATAAGATTAAAAGCAAGATTTATACAGTCCGCGGCCTGCAGGTAATGATTGACAGAGATTTAGCTGAGCTGTACAATGTTGAAACTAGAGCCCTAAATCAGGCGGTAAAAAGAAATATTGAAAGGTTTCCTAGAAATTTCATGTTTCAGTTAAATGAGAAAGACTATAAAAACTTGGCATCACAAAATGTGACTTCAAGCGCGGGATGGGGGGGAAGAAGGAACATCCCTTATGTGTTTACAGAGCAGGGCGTTGCCATGCTTTCAGGGGTTCTAAGGAGTGGTACTGCTATAAATATCAGCATTAATATAATGAATGCTTTTGTATCAATGAGGAAGTTCGTAGCTTCAAATGCCCAGATATTCAAAAGGCTGGATAATGTCGAAAAAAAGCAGATTGAATATGATAAAAAATTTGAGCAGGTGTTTAGCGCAATTGAGGACAAAGACATAAAGCCTGAAAAAGGCATATTTTTTGATGGGCAGATTTTTGACTCTTACAGATTTGTTTCAGATTTGATAAGATCCGCTAATAAATCAATTGATTTGATTGACAATTATGTTGATGACTCTGTTCTGGCTCTTTTTATTAAGAGAAATAGCGGTGTAAGCGTCACTATATTTACAAAAGAGATAACCAAGCAATTGTCGCTTGATATTGCAAAATATAACTCCCAATACTCCTCAGTGTCAATTAAGAAGTTTAATTACTCACATGACCGGTTTTTGATAATTGATGAAAACGAAGTTTACCATTTTGGCGCTTCTCTAAAAGATTTAGGCAAGAAATGGTTTGCCTTTTCAAAATTTGACAAAGAAGCTTTAAACTATTGGATGGGCTTAAAGAGTGTGCGAAATGAAAAAGAGATAAAGATTAGAAAGAATTGCGAGGTTGTGAAAAACAAATAATAATTAGATTTTAAAACTATGAGGTGGGACTATGAATGTTATAAATACTGATTATGAAACAGAGGATATAATTTCATTTCTAAAGGAAGAATTTGAACGAATTATTGCAGAATACCCTATTAATAGGGGGGGCAATCAATTACGAGAAGCAAGAGCATTAGCAACTTGGTTCATACACCAAGAAGCAGGTCTAGATTATGATGAGGCTACAAAATGCGTATTGGATGACATTGATGATGGGGGCATTGACTTTATTTTAATTGACAAATCCAACCATGAAATATTAATAGGCCAAGTCGAATACGATTCATCAAACTGGTCCAGAGTGCCAGGAAATATTAACAAAGCCATAACAACTTTCAGAGAATTTAATATTTATTTAGATAGCCACAGGCTTCCTCAAAGACTAAATGAATCTTCTAAAACTGCTTGGAGAGAAGCAATGGAGTTTTATAAGAATAAAAGCGAAAAGTACAAATTAAGATATGTTTTTGTGAGTCCAAAATATTTTAATGGACAACAAGAAGATAATATCAGGCAATCCTCAGGTATAGAGTATTATGACTTTTTTACACACGATGTTCTCATAGAAAGAGGACAGGAATTCCTTGATGGTCAAACTGGAATGGGTTCATTTTATATTAAGTTTAAGGAAAACCCACTCAAAATTAACTATGATTTTGGTGGTGTATATATATTAAATGTGGATGTTAAAGATATCCATAGAATTGTTCAAAGCCACAAGCAAAATAAGAAACTAAAGAGTTTGTTTGCATCAAATGTTAGAAGCTATTTAAATGTTAAGAAAAGAAGTAAAGATATTGCTGGGTCTATGTTACATACACTCAAACACGAACCAGACAGATTTCTAATTTATAATAATGGCATAACTATTCTGTGTAGTGAAGCAATACACCAATCACAAATGTTATTATTAAAAAGAGCATCCGTAAGTAATGGTTGTCAAACAGCTATGAATATCAATAAGTTTTTTGAAGACAATGAAGGCGCAAACCCAAATGCCGAAGTTATGGTAACAGTAATAGAACTGAACAAAAACTCATCAACTATTG
>CAZRKD010000213.1:0-988 GCA_964600515.1 uncultured bacterium | reverse complement strand
CAACTATTGCAAGCGAGATAGCCAGGTCAAGAAACAACCAAAATCCTATCGATAACAGGGACCTGATGTCTAATAATCCACTTCTTGTAACCTTGCATCATAGACTTTCCGCCGATAAATTATATGGTTCAGAAAAAAAATATTACCTCTTACGTAAAGAAGGAGAAAAACAAACTTTATTAGAAGAAAATAAAGATGCGAAAGGGAAATGGTATTGGATAGACGCAGAAGAGTTGGCACGATGTATTGCCGCTGTCATTAGACAACAACCTGATATAAGCCAACAAGGTCCAAACAAGCTTTTTGGTGAATATTTTAAGAGAATATTTCCATCCGTGACTGACCCTTCCCATAGTAGATGTAAATATGCTTGGTGGTTAACAGAAATGGTAGTACAATCATATGATAGTAAAGCAAGATGGAAGGGAGTTGATGACCCTTTAATTGATAGACAAAAAGATTTTAAGGGGCTTTCAGAGTGGACAGTTTCCACATTAATTGATTATTTTCTTAGAGAGCACTTTCAATTTAATGAAATTAATGAAAAAAGATTTGTGGAAAAATGTGAAAAATGGTGTTACCACAGTAAACAACTTAAGGATTTTGAGAAGATTACTAATGATATGATAGATGATGCATTTAGACTTCTTCATGCGGTGTCTAGAACTCTATTGAGAAAACTCTTACCAAAGGCAAGAGAGCCGTATACTACCTATAATAATCTCTTTAAAGGACCAGGCTACGAATATATATTAACTAAAATACGTAAAGGAAAAATGATAACCTACAAAAATAGATTAGAGAGTTCGATGAGAATATTTGTCAACTATTTAAAAGAAAACTAGCTAATTTATTATTAATGAGATGTATAGTATAGATTGAAATGAACCTCAACCCCAAAAATCAAAAAATAATTAAGAAAGCAAAAAGTTAATAAAAATGCCCCCTCTCCTCTCCAAATCAAAATATCTTTATGGAATTCAATGCC
>CAZRKD010000212.1:0-3100 GCA_964600515.1 uncultured bacterium | reverse complement strand
CTAATGCGGATCTCGCCTTGGCACGGATTAAAGAAAGAGTAGCAAAAGGGGGACATAATATTCCTGAAATAGATGTGCGTCATCGATTTTTTAGAAGCGTTGATAATTTTTTTAATACCTACTCTCTTTTAGCAGATACTTGGTCTCTATTTGACAACTCCTCTAAACCTCATTTGATTGCAAAGAAGGAGCATGGTAGGCTTACAATATATGACCAAAAAGCATATGAAAATATCAATTCCAAAAATGGCTGATAAAGCGATAAAGGAAGCTTTTAAGGGAGTTATAAGAGAGAATAAAAAAGCTGGATTACCTCTTATAATATGGAAGAATGGAAAAGTTGTTAAAATCCCACCAGAGAAATTAAAAAAAACAGGCTCTTAATTTAGCGGCTACTCCAAACGGACTTATCACTCTAACAGCGCTCTCTTTCAACATGTTAAGCGGCCAATTTTATGATGTAAACGTGGGAGACCTTCTCGGCGCTTTGCACCTCGAGGTAAACTAAACACACAGTGTTTAGTTTATCCTGAAGTGTTTTTGGAGATAAATTCCTCTAGTGTGGATAATGCAGTTCCGAGTTGCAAAACCGTTCTAGCCATCCTTGATCTTTGACCTAAGAGGGATCCAAAATTTCTTTGGCGAGGCATAGACGTAACAGAGGCAAGCTTATTTTAGAAATTCTTGAACAGCTGCAAATGCTTGTGAATCCATCATTTGGGTGGGGGGAGATTTCATTGTGAAGGCCGAGGCTTCCAGAAGTGGGCCACTGATACCTCTATCTAATGCAGTTTTTGCAAAGCGAATGGCGTCTATCACAGAGCCTGCTGAATTAGGCGAATCTTCCACACTAAGACGTGCTTCTAGATTAAGTGGAATGCCCCCAAAACCCTCTGCCTCGATTCTTAAGAAACATACTTTGTTGTCCTTTTGCCAAGGTACATAATCCGTTGGCCCAATGTGAATATTTTCAGGCTCTAGAGGCATATCTAATTGTGATTGTACGGATTGTGTTTTTGATTTCTTTTTTGATTTTAATCGAGATTGTTCTAACATGTTGAGAAAATCTGTATTGCCACCGGTATTGAGTTGATAGGTTCTTTTAATTTTGATGCCTTTATCTGTCATGCTTCGGGTGATAATTCTGTGAAGAAGCGTTGCACCAAATTGGCTTTTGATATCATCTCCGACAATGGGGAGACCTCTTTTTCTAAATTTCTCTGCCCATTCTGGGTTAGATGCTATAAATACGGGAATACAATTGACCATAGCTACTCCCGCTTCAAGGCAAGCACGTACATAAAATTGAACGGCCTGTTCAGAGCCTACCGGGAGATAACATATGAGAATTTCTGCTCGAGTATTTTTTAGCTCCTGTACTATATCGACGGGTGAGTTTTGCGATATCTTGAATGTTTCATTTTCAGGATACTGAGACATGTGTGGAGCTACACTATCTAAAACTGGGCCCATTTTTACTGTAACACCATAATGGGGAAGGTTTTTCCAGAATATGGTTGTACAGTTAGGTTTAGCAAAAACAGCCTGCTCAAGTTGAAAACCAACTTTTCGTTTATCAATATCAAAGGCGCAGGCCACTTTTATGTGCTGAGGTAAGTAACCAGCAATAGATGGAAATGCGAGTCCCAAAGAATTTTCAGATTGTGCATGTTTGTAGTACTCAATCCCTTGAAGAAGAGAGCTTGCACAATTTCCAATGCCTGCAATGGCTATACGAATTTCTTTATCCATAGGTTGATTTTAAGAATCGTGTCTTAAGCCTTTTTTATTGTCAAGGAAACCAGGGCTATGCATTTATGGAAGTTATGTTAACTCCAAGATTTTTGCAGTTTCCGAATCGTTCTTGTGAAACTAAAAAACGATTCGGAAACGCCTAGGCCTTGACCTTCCTTGAGAAATAACATACGCACTATGTTTAAAATTTCAGAATAACAAAGATGATGAAGTCTTTAAAATTCTCCTTCGGTTTTTTTGTTTCCATATTTTTTACTTTGCAGATTGCCAGAGCCTCCAGTTATCAAGATGTTTATGTTGGAGTTTATCTTAATGATGTTATTAATGTAGATATTAAGGCAAATACCTATGTTGCAGATTTTTATTTATGGTTTCGGTGGCAGGGGGAGAGTGACCCGTCAGACTCCTTTGAATTTGTGAATGCTTTTTCAACTTGGTCTCATACAAAACAGAAGTTATATGCAATACCTAAGATGTTGGAAGGTGGATGGAAGTATCAGGTTCTGCACATTAACGGTGATTTTCATTATCCATTTTTTTTAAGCCATTATCCTCTAGATGAGCAAAAACTTGTTATTTCTATAGAAGATTCAATACGAACAAAAGATGGAATACGGTATGTAGCTGATACAAATTATTCGTCTTATCGCAAGGATATCAGTATTCCTGGCTGGCAGATTTTAAAACAAAGCATAAGTGCGCTTCCATTCAAATATGAAACACATTTTGGAGAGCCTAAATCAACGGAAAATTATGAAGAATATTGGCGCCTTAATTATGTAGTAGAAATTGCAAGAAATAAAAAACTTTATTTATTTAAAATGTTGTTGCCTATTATTGTTGTTTTACTTTGTACCCTGGCTATCTTTTTTATTAATCCTATTTATTCCGATTCAAGACTTGCCTTAGCCATTACAGCTTTGGTGAGTGCTGTTGCCATGCACATAACTGTTTCAGCCGATTTACCTACGGTAGGCTATCTTGTTCTCATAGATAAAATTTATAACTTAAGTTACATTGCTATCTTTTGTGCCTTGGCAGAGACCGTTTTTACCATTTACTTAAAAGATCGTGCTCAGTTTACTTTGGCTAAAAAAATTGATCGCTATACTTTCGCCATAGTGTCCGTTTCATTTTTAATATCGTGCTTTGCCGTTATTCATTATCGCTAATAAAAACATTGAAAATTTCCATTAAGGGTAATAGTTTCATTATGAATGAAAAATAAACTGCCAGAACTTAAAAAATATTTAAAACCGCTGTCGCCGCTTTGGAAAGCATGGATGTGGTTTGGGCACATTCTTGGTGTCATTAATTCTACTATTATTCTAACGATTTTTTATTT
>CAZRKD010000211.1:0-3115 GCA_964600515.1 uncultured bacterium | reverse complement strand
AATAACACCAGAGATCCATGGAAGAGAGGAAGCTTTTGAAGGTGCTTTTGCTATATCGTAATAAAAAAGAGCTAATTCTAACGTATAGGTTTTTGATCTTTTGTTTAATTCATTAATAGCAAGTTCGGCTCCTTGTTTAAAGGCCATTCCATATTCTGGATAAATTTTATACAACGATCCTGTTAAACAAATTCGAATCTTAGGTGTGACTGCTAATACATTTTCACTGAAAATAACTACGAATAGTATAGAAAGGCACAACAATATCATTAATCTGATTTTATCGATTACGTTCATTTAAAAATTTTGTTACCTCCATAATAAATCTTTCAGCTTCTTCTAAATGGGGATAATGAGCTGATTTATTAAATAGTATTATAGAAGAAGATTGAGAATTATCTTCACTATCTCCACCCATAAGAAAATCATAATATCCTAAAATCCATAGATATTTTTGGGTCAATTTTGAGGGATCAATCGAAGCATGAGGAACTTGATAACGATCTCTCATGCTTTGCATGATCTTTACAAATGTTTGTTGCTTGTCTGCTGAAACTCCAAGTTCCTTCTGCGATGTAAGATACCAATTCATTATCTCGGGGTTAGCCCAATAAAAAGAGCGTCTTCTATCTGGATTTTTTACAAGCTCACGAATTCTTTTTGCATGTTTCCAAAGGGGTTCTGTTGCACTATTAATAAGATTATATGCCTCTTTATAATCCTCAGGTTGTTCTGTTTTAAGAATTATAAGATCCATCTGTGTAGATCTATTTCTCGGTAGATGAAGAGATTGAGAGACTCCAACAAAAATCAATTTATAGTTCATTTCTGGGTTTTCTAAAAAAGTATCATAAGCTAAAAGTCCACCGTAACTGTGTCCTAGAATTCCTACCAGAGAGATGCTCATTGTATTTTGTAGATAATAAGCTAATTCACGCAAATCATTAATGTTATCCTGATGGCTCACTGACAAAAAATATGAAGGAGTGCATGAACGCCCACATTCCCGTTGATCATACGTGATCCATCCATAATTAAAAGTACTATACGCCTTCAAATCATCGAGAGCTTTTTCAAAGAGAATACTTGAACCTCCTGGCCCTCCATGTACATAGAGAATATATCCCTGACAGTTTTCTGGGGTATGTATGGTAACTACCAAATTACTAAAGTGAAGTGATTGTTTTTTCATGGGTGTTCCTATACTAAAAACAGCACAATTTATGATTGGCTTTCCTTGACATAATTGTGCACTATTAAAAACGATTAATCCTATAAGGAGTATATTCTGCAATAGTGAAAGCATAATAAATAAACTCTATTTAGTTTTATCAGCAAAACGCATGCCAATAGTTACAAACCTGTGTTGTATTCATTTTACATATCTCATGGGTTATCGATGCATTCAGCATATTCATACTATGTCAATTGTTTCTTTTCTTTCATTAGTGAAACTTTTCTGTCATTTCTGAAATTCGTCTCATTTCAATCCATACTCTTTAATCTTTCGAGCAAGGGTGGGTTTGGATGTTTTGAGAAGTTGAGCGCACGTTGATTGGTTCTTGGTTTCTTGCAATGCCCGTCGAATAATTTCCTTCTCAACCATATCAAATACAGATTTTAAACCATGCCGCTTTGCCTTTTCGAAAAATGTGGCATACATTAATTCATGTTCAGACGATTCATCGTCCTCGGAACATGCAAATGAAAGCGGTATATCTTGGAATAAAACCCTTCCTTCTTTTTTAGAGGCTTTGATATTCTTAATGAGATTCTTGAGCTCTCGTACATTACCTGGCCATGGATATGCTCGTAATACGGTACGTACTTCCTCACCAAATATAAGCTTTGTTCCTCGGCTAAAATGATCAATTAAAAGATCAATATCATATTGTCGCTCTCGTAATGGTGGAATTACTACTCGGAAGCCTTTAAGGCGATGATAGAGATCAAGCCGAAATGTATGGGCTTTGACTAATTCAAGAAGATTTTCATTGGTTGCTGCAATAACACGGCACTTTACTTTTTTTACCTGATTGGATCCAACTCGTTCAACTTCATTGGTCTCAAGGAATCGTAAGAGTTTTATTTGCATCTTGAGATTCAGTGTTCCAATTTCATCCAAAAAAATATCTCCACCATGAGCAAGTTCGAACTTCCCAATGCGATCCTCATGGGCACTCGTAAAAGAGCCCTTTTTATGCCCAAATAATACCGACTCAATAAGCGTACCCGCGAGAGCTGAACAATCAACAACCACCAGGGGCTTATCCCTTTTGTCTAATCCATGAATATAGTGTGCAACCAATTCCTTTCCAACTCCGCTTTCACCTTCAATGAGGATATTGATACTATCGTCGTCTTTGAGTCGGTTCAGTGTCGAAAGGATTGAGAGTAATTTGGGATCTTCAGTAATAAGCTCGTGTTTATGAAGCGATGATTGAATGAGTTCTTTTAATACTCTATTTTCTCGTTTATAGTAAATATTGTCGGCGATAAGCTTCATACAGGTCGTTATTTCTTCGGGTCCATTCGATTTTGATACAAAATCAAGTGCTCCGTATGAGAATGAATCAACAATAGCCCTCGTATCATCTCGACTTGAGAGCATAACGACATGGGCTTCATTATTCGAACGTTTTATTTCCTGAAGAAGCTCTAATCCACCATTGAACTCTCTGCCCAATTGAATATCAAGAAGGATTATATCAAAGGTTTTTGTAGTAAATGAATTTTTTGCTTGTTCTTCTGAATGTGCAAGCGAGACGTGAAATAGTGATTCTAAGTTTTGAGCAAGTACGTACGAAAAGCTCATATCATCATCAACAATAAGAAGTGATAATTTTTCTTTCTCCATCTACCTACTGCCCTTTCTAAAACTACTACCCCAGTGAGTAATGCATGAGTCATAGCGTAGGTATTTTTATTTGGCAAGAAGTTTTTTGTAACATTGGCATGGCGTTTGCTTATCTAATAAAGACCGCAAAAGAGTTGGGTATTTCACGAAATAGGCTTTATAAAAAGATGCAAGCACTGGGAATTGAATAAAAATAATCCGATATTTATACAATCAAACCAATAGATTATAGTTACATAAAGCTTACCTATAATAATT
>CAZRKD010000210.1:0-3169 GCA_964600515.1 uncultured bacterium | reverse complement strand
AAGAAATGTCTGGATAGCCTATGCTTGTGCTGCAATTATTGAGTTCGTTGAATATCAGTTGAGCATTCTTATAAAAAGCTTCTATTGATAAAAAAGACTGTCTAAATCTTCCAAGATTAGTAGTATCCTCAAATTGTTTAAAATCAAATATATATGAATCGAAAAAACTTTTTTGTTTAATAATTAACTCATAGATATCATTAAACTCTTTCGTATAGCTATCGACAACCTCTTGATCCTGTTTTGATAAATTATTGTGTTTTTTACAAAGCGCATCTGTTTTGCCTTGAGTAGTTGCCGTTAGATTGAATGATGGAAACAAAAAAATGAACGTAGCAACTCTTAAAATCTTTTCGTATTGCTTCATAGCTGCTCCTTTCGTGCTATACACATATCCTTCACTTTTAATAATGTGCAAAGCGCATGCCAAAAGAGCAAGATTTTCTTCTCTTTATTACGTAATGATTTCATATAGATAGCGAATTTCTCCCTTTTTAACCAATGATACATTTACTCAAGGAAAATAAAATCTATGAAATCTTTTCATTCCCAAAAAAGAAAAGGTGAGGACCAAGAAATCTACTGAAAAAGTATGGGGCACATTATAGAATGGGTAAGACGTATCATCCCTTGATCTTCTTCTCAAAAGCCTCATAAAGTCCAGTGTAGATTTTATATCTTCGTTCGGCGTCTTTTTGGGCTTGGAGCATAAATTGTCGTGAGGCTTCGGGGTCTTTTTTTTGTAGCATAGTGTAACGATTTTCATCTTTCGTGTACTCTTCAATTGAAATACTTGGCGGTTTGCTATCAATGATCATTGGATTTTTTCCTATTTTTTCGAGTTCTGGATTAAAACGAAAGAGCGGCCAATGCCATGAAAGCGTTGCCTTCTTTTGGTTTTCAAGTCCTTTGGTCATCGTAATTCCATGATTAATACAATGAGCATAGGCAATAACAATTGCTGGTCCATTAAATTTTTCTGCTTCTAAGATGGCCTTTAATGTGTGTGCCATATTGGCACCGAGTGCAACGCGTGCGACATAGATGCTTCCATAGGTTATAAAAATAAGCCCTATGTCTTTTTTTGCAGTCACTTTTCCCTTTGCAGCAAAACGTGCAACTGCACCCAAAGGCGTTGCTTTCGATGCCTGTCCCCCCGTATTCGAATATGATTCGGTATCAAGAACTAAGAGCTTAACATTGGCTTCACTCGCAAGCACATGATCAATTCCTCCATAGCCAATATCGTATGCCCAACCATCGCCACCGATTCCCCATACAGATTTTTTAACAAAATAATCGGTGAGTTTTCGTAAAGCCACTGCTTCGTCAGTATGATCCTGATCGAGGAGGTGATTTAAGCGATCGATTTTGGTTCGTAGGTGTTCAATCTCAAGTTGTGAATCTTGTTTAGTCCCAAGTACATTGTTAATAAGCGTTCGTAATGCCTCTTCATTCTCGTGAGTTTTTTTAAGAAATTCCTCTGCACTTGCTTTAGCACGTGCAGAGAGCATATGAAGCGACAAGCGCATACCATAGGCAAGTTCAGCATTATCTTCAAAGAGCGAATTATTCCATGCAGGGCCTTTTCCATCATCTCGTGTTGTATAAGGAGTTGTTGGTAAATTACCTCCATAAATCGATGAACATCCGGTTGCATTTGCAATGAGTAATCGATCTCCAAAAAGCTGTGTGAGAAGTTTTATATAGGGGGTTTCACCACATCCGGTACAAGCTCCTGAGAATTCAAAAAGTGGTCGAACAAATTGTGATCCCTTAACCGTATCAATTTTAAATTTTTCGATTGCGAGCTCAGGCAGTTTGAGAAAGAAATTAAAATTTTCTATTTCCTGATTTCGTAATGGCTTTTGTTCAACCATTTTTAAAGCTTCTTTTTCTTTTAAAGGGCAAACTTCAACAAATAATTCACATCCAGTGCAATCAAGCGGCGCAACTTGTATGGTATAGTTCATTCCTTCAAGAGACCCACCTCGTGCTGCGCTTACTTTAAATTTCGTAGGCTTTTCTTTCAAAAATTCTGATCCATATGCTTTAATTCGAATCGCTGCATGTGGGCACACGAGAGAGCAAAATCCACATTGAATGCAGGTATCAGGATTCCATTCGGGAATATGGGTTGCAATATCTCGTTTTTCGTATTTACTTGTTCCTGTTGGCCAGCGTCCATCTGCAGGGATACACGATACAGGAATCTCATCTCCTTCTTGGTACAAAAGCTTACTTGTTACGGTACGAACAAACTCCGGTGCTTTATCAAATACGTGCGATATGCCTTTACTTTCTTCATCTTTCACATCTTTCAAAAAGATTCTTTCAATTGAATTCTCTACTTTTGCTATTGCCTCGAGATTCATTGAAATAATATTCTCACCTTTTGCACTATAGGTCTTTTTAATCGCATCGCGAATTTCATTAAGCGCTAAGATCTCATCAATGATTCTTGAGATTTTAAAAAATGCGACTTGCATAATCGTATTAATCCGTGATCCAAGTCCTACGACTTCTGCGATTTTATAAGCATTAATTGCATAGCACTGAATTTCTTTTTCAATAATCGTTTTTTGTACATGAAGCGGAAGATGTTTTGGTATTTCATCTGCACTGTAAGGGACATTGATGAGTAATGTTCCACCATTTTTGAGATTTTTTAAAATGTCGTATTTTTCGAAAAACGAAAAATGATGACAGGCTAGAAAATCGGCACTTGTGATAAGATAGGGCTTTCGAATTGGTTTTGAGCTAAATCGAAGATGCGAGATCGTGAGTGCACCTGATTTTTTTGAATCATAGACAAAGTATCCTTGAGTATAGTTATTGGTATTGTTGGAAATAATCTTTATCGTATTTTTATTCGCGCCAACCGTTCCATCCGAGCCGAGTCCATAAAAAAGTGCCTCATACACAGGGCTTATAGTATGCGGAATAGTATAACTCTCATCATAGTTTAAACTCGAATGCATGAGATCGTCATGAATTCCAATCGTAAAATGGTTTTTTGGTTCATTGAGCGTTAGCTCTTCATAGATTCTTCGAGCCATTGCGGGAGTAAATTCTTTGGAGCTCAATCCATAACGACCACCAATAATTTTTGGCGTTGCTAAAAATGGTGGATTTTTATGAGCCATTCCTTCCACGATTGCAGTGACTA
>CAZRKD010000209.1:0-3170 GCA_964600515.1 uncultured bacterium | reverse complement strand
ATCCGCCAAAGCCTGGCAAGGGTGCGAAAAATCCGATAAGCCGTTTATTACAGGAATAGTTGCATGTTCTGCAAGTGCGACAACATCTGAATGAGCATACGTACGTGCCATAAGAATATCAACATAGCGAGATAAAACACGTGCGGTATCTTGTATTGTTTCTCCGCGACCGATTTGAATATCATTGCTACTTAAAAATAATGCTGCCCCTCCGAGTTGATACATACCTACTTCAAATGAAACGCGCGTACGCGTTGAAGACTTTTGAAAAATCATTCCGAGTGTCTTCCCTTTGCAGGGGTGATAAATCTCTCCACTTTTTTGTTTTGTTTTTAATTCACGTGTAAGATTAAAAATTTCTAAAATTTCATCAGTTGTTAAATCATAAATCGATAAAAGATGTTTCGATTTCATACGAGCCTTTCTTTTATAATAGTTAGAAGATCTGGTTTTGTTGTCTCTTCTAATGTATAGCTAACACGGACCGTTGGTTTATTTATAGAAATAATTCGAGAGAGATCTATGGGCGTACCAATAATGACTGCATCAACCGGCATAGCATTAATCGTTTCCTCAAGATCCTTCATTTGATGAGCTCCATATCCCATGGCTGGTAAAATCTTTTCAACAAACGGGTATTTCTCAAATGTTTTTTTGATCGACCGGACCGCATAGGGTTTTGGATCAACGATTTCAGATGCACCCGCATTTTCTGCGCCAATAGTACCAGCTCCGTATTTCATTTCGCCGTGGGTAAGTGTTGGCCCATCTTCAACAACAACGACTCGTTTGCCCTTAATTTTTTGGGCATCCGAAATTGCTATCGGTGAATTGGCACAAATTACAGTTGCCGCTGAGTTATATTTTTTTATGTTTGCAAGAATTTTTTCAACATTCTCAGACTTTGCAGTATTAACTTTATTCACCACAAAAACTGAAGCTCGTCGGAAATTTACTTCACCCGGATGATATCGTAATTCATGACCAGGACGATGTGGATCAACGACAACAATTTCAATATCGGGTTTGAAAAATGGCGTGTCGTTATTGCCGCCATCCCAAATGATTACATCGGCTTCGGTTTCCGCTTGGCGCAAAATCTTTTCATAATCGACACCAGCATAGACAATAAAGCCATTACTAATATGCCGCTCGTATTCTTCTTGCTCTTCGATCGTGCAATCATATTTTTTTAAATCATCGACGTTGGCAAACCGTTGTACGGCCTGAGCTTCAAGATTTCCATACGGCATGGGGTGCCTGACAACAACTGTTTTTTTGCCTAATGATTTAAGAATAAAAGCCACTCGTTCAGTTGTTTGGCTTTTGCCGCATCCGGTTCGCACGGCACAAACCGAAATTATGGGCTTTATTGATTTGAGCATCGTGATTGCGGAATTGAGAAGCGTAAAATGCGCGCCTTTTGTCAAAACCTCAGAAGCCTTATGCATTACGTATTCATGAGAAACATCGCTGTACGAAAAAACGACTTCATCAATTTTTTGTTCGATTATTAATTTTCCTAATTCTTCTTCCGGATAAATAGGAATTCCATTTGGATATAATTCCCCGGCTAACGACTTCGGATACTTTCGCCCCTCAATGTTTGGAATCTGCGTTGCCGTAAATGCAACAACGTCATAAGCGTTATTATTTCTATAATAGGTATTAAAATTATGAAAATCGCGCCCAGCTGCACCCATAATAAGCACGCGCTTTTTAGTTTGCATAAAATCTCCTTGCATAAATTACATATGGTAGGTTAAGAAGACTTTCGAACTATAGACAATAGGATTTTAAAGTCAAGAAAGGCGTCAGATGAAAGTCGGAATCATAGGTTTTTTAGGAAGTGGCAAAACAACGCTCTTTAATGCGCTCGGCGAAGCTTCGCATGAAACAAAGACAAACGCGCGTGTTGTAAAAATTCCGGATGATCGTTTGACGAAACTATCCGAGATTTTTAAACCAAAAAAAACCACGCATTCAGAAATTCTCTTTCAAGATTTTCCCGGCTATGAATATGATTTGCGAGAAAATTCAATCAGTAAAAAATGCCTCGAAGAAATTAAAAAGGTAGAGCTTGTCGTTGTTATTCATGAAGCATTTACATCTAATAATTCCGAAGAAATTACCAAAAAAATGAAAGCTTCGATTGATAATATTGAAACCGAATTCATTATTAATGATGCATCGATCATTGAAAACCGCCTTGAACGAACAAAAAAAGAAGGCAAAAAAAGTAATGATAAAGAACTATTAGAGAAAATTCTTAAAGAATTAGAAGAAAATAAAGCGATCAGAGATTTAAAGCTAGAAGATCATGAAATAAGAGAAATTTCAGGGTATAAATTCTTATCACAGATTTCTCTCATTCATATTGCGAACTCGAGTGAAGAAATGCTCAAAAAAGATTTTGCATGCGAAAAAAATATTTTAAAACTTTGTTGCAAATTAGAAGAAGAAATTGCTTTATTTGGGCCTGACGAAAAAAAGGCATTCTTAGCAGATTTTGGACTTGCCGAATCAGCAAAAGATAAATTACTCAAAGAATGTTATGGCAAATTAGATTTAATTCCTTTTTTTACTGTCGGCGAAGATGAAGTGCGCTCATGGGATATTCCAAAAGGTCTGAATGCACACAAAGCTGCTGGCAAAATTCATTCAGACATCGAACGCGGCTTTATTCGTGCTGAAGTAATAAATTATCACGAATTCATCGAACTCGGTACACTCCACAAAGCCAAAGAAACCGGCAAACTCCGCCTCGAAGGAAAAGAATATATCGTACAAAATGGCGATATTATTAATTTTCGGTTTAATGTGTAAAGTGGGACATCAGAGTCGCAGTCAAAAGTGTTTTTTTGGTAATGCATTCTAGTTATTTAATAAATTTATTAATAAATACAAATAGTTGCAAAAAAAATATTTTGGCATCATATTTGCATAATTGTCGTTTGAAATAACTAATTTTTTTCACTACAGAAAGGTAGGTCAAAGATGAAAAATCTAAAATTCATCAATTTTGTTTTTGTTGTCACGTTTATTGTATTGATTAATAATTCACAGGCATACGTAAATACATTTAAACCTGACAATTGTGATTATGCTCGTAATATCCTGACTTCGACACTTTTAGCATGGGGAACGTGCTAAGTGTTTGAGATAATTAG
>CAZRKD010000208.1:0-3195 GCA_964600515.1 uncultured bacterium | reverse complement strand
ATTACTGTCAAAAAGAGCTATTAAGTTTGATGCAGAAATTTGTGAAGAAGCAACCATAAAAGGTATTGATAAAGAAAATGTACATTGGTTTTTATCTAAAGCAAAAGACGCAAGAAACTTATCTATTGAATCAAATGCTTCTCTTAAAGAATCACTTACCAAACTGAAATTAATGAAAAATGGAAAAATAACAAACGCTGCACTTTTGATGTTTTCAAAGAATCCCCAAGATTTCTTTCTCCAATGTGAAACAAAATGCGCACGATTTAAAGGAACAACAACCAAAGAATTTATTGATATGGCAGAGTTTTCAGGTCCTCTCTTTAAACAAGTCGATGAAGCAGAAAATTTTGTTTTGAGAAATATTAAAAAGGCAGCTTGGATTGAACCGGGAAAAATTGAGAGACAGGAAAAATGGGAATATCCTAAAGATGCAATTCGAGAGGCAATTACCAATGCGATTGTTCACCGTGACTATGAAGCAACGGCCAAGGTTCAGGTGAGAATTTTTGATGATCGTATCGAAGTATGGAATCCAGGTTATCTTCCTGAAGGATGGACGATAGAAGATTTGAAGCATAAGCATGAATCAAGGCCATTTAATCCGCTCCTCGCACGACTTTTCTTTTTGATAAAATACATCGAAGAATGGGGAAGAGGAACGCTCGATATTATTGAAAGTTGTTTGAATCATGGCCTTCCTGAACCAGAGTTTAACCAATTGGCAACGAGTTTAGTTGTTACCTTTCGACAATCCAAAATAACCGATGAACTATTAGAAAGCCTTAATAATAGACAAAAAGAACTAGTGAATTATCTGAAGACTCAGAAAAAGATAACTTTGAGTGAATACAGAAAAATGTTTAGTATTGGCAAAGGTACCGCGTATCGAGATTTGACGGTACTGATAAATAAAGGATTGCTTAGCCCTCGAGGCACGGGAAGAAGTACCTATTATGAGTTTTCGTCCGAAAATGGAACAAAAATGGAACAAAAATGGAACAAAAAGAAAGCCTAATAAAATATGACTTTCAAGAGATTTATTCCTTGGATTTACAGACCGAATCGTTCATTTATGGATACAACTGAATGCAGTCAACCGTTGTACTATAAGTTTTTGAGAGAGCATCTATTATATATATTTGCTTTGTGGAAATAGTATAACTTGCTTCAAGCCAAGCACCAGTAGTTGATAGGATACCATTTGTTACACCTACAGAATCTTTTGCATACCATCCTGAATCCGTCCCACTATCAAAATCGGTATCAGCATCATATTCATAATAATATTTATAAGCCACATCTATTTTATAACTTCCATCGGAGTATTTATAAATATAAGCGTAATACAAAAATAAAACTTCATTAGGATATGGAGAAATATCTTCTGAGCTTGGACAGCCATACATATTTACTATAGTCATTCCTGGTGTTCCTGGATCACCTTTATCTCCCTTATCACCTTTTTCTCCTTTCTCTCCTTGTAAGATATATACTTTTTCAGAAGCTTCTCCTTTTGCAGTTGAAAGTTTTAAGGTATAATAGTTTTCTTCAATATCTTCAGGAAACTCAATGAACGCTTTATTTGCATTTAATAAATCAACTGTGCAATAGAAAGTTTCGTTTTTGTCATTTACTAAATTTGCTTCTAAATCTTCGGAAAAATTTTCTCCTTCAGCATAAATTCCATTCTTAAAGTATTCCGTATCTGATCCATTGCCATAAATATTTGTAATTTTAGGAATTCCATCACTGACTATTTCACTCGATTCTATCCCTTAGGAATCCTCATTTTCTTGTAAGTTAGCACTTACACTTACAATACAGCCTGAAAAAATAAAATTGCCCATAATGAAATAAATAAAATTTTTCATGACTACCTCCTAATCTAATAGTTTGATTCCAAAATAATGTTGCAATTAATAAGAGGAAGTGGCATTTCTTTTTTAAGGATATCTTAAAAAAAGGAGGTTCCATGCCCAAACGAAAGAAACGAGCAAAGCTCGAGCTAGACAAAGAGAGCGTGAATAAATTGCAAGACATTGCCAAATCACGGACTTTAAGTGCAACCCATATTGAAAGAGCCACCATTCTTTTAAGTTATTGGGATGGTTGCTCCATAGCAGCGATAGCACGTAAGATGCAAACAAACAGACCCAAGATTGAAAGAAGCATCGACAAAGCCTTAGAGATCGGTGCAGTCTGTGCTTTAGATGATTTGAGAAGATCAGGACGTCCGCGTACTATTGATAAAGAATCTCGGTCATGGCTCCTATCACTGGCTTGTCAAAAACCAAAAGAATTGGGTTATTCTTATGAGTTGTGGACGACAGATCTATTGGCCAAACACGCAAGAAAAAATTGTCGCAAGGCAAAACACTCCAGTCTTTTACAGCTATCTCGTGGAACCGTATCCAAGATATTATCAGAACATGAGATACGACCTCACAAGATAAAATATTATCTTGAGAAACGAGATCCTGCTTTTGATGAAAAGATGGCCCAGGTCTTATGTGTCTACAAAGAAGTCAAAATTCTTCGTGAGAAAGGGTTAACTCAAGATCATTTCATAGCGTATTTATCGTATGATGAGAAGCCCGGGATTCAAGCCATTGAAAACATAACACCAGACTTACCCCCTGTTCCGGGCAAGCATGACTGCATTGGACGAGATTATGAATATAAGCGACATGGAACAGTGAACTTAATGGCGGGGATTGATTTATTAACAGGCCAGGTCATCGGACAAGTTAAAGACCGTCATCGTAGTAGAGAATTTGTGGAGTATTTAAAACTTCTGGATGAGCGTTATTCCAGCAAAGAAAAAATTAGACTCGTCTTGGATAATCATACAGCACATATTTCCAAAGAAACTCAAAGTTATTTAAAATCGGTACCCAATAGATTTGAATTTGTTTTTACACCAAAGCATGGTTCATGGTTGAATCTCATTGAAATGTTTTTTTCAAAAATGGCGAGAACATTTCTGAGAGGTATTCGTGTTACTACAAAAATTGAGCTTAAGAACAGAATTGAACTCTATTTAAAAGAAATCAACCAGGGGCCCATTGTCTTTAAGTGGAAATACAAAATGGATACTGCTCCCGTTCTTAATTAATATGTTATTTTGGAATCAAACTAGTAGTCTTTATTTTGAACATTACTTCACCAATACTATGCCTGCATCATCTTTTA
>CAZRKD010000207.1:0-3230 GCA_964600515.1 uncultured bacterium | reverse complement strand
AAACAAAAATCAATTGGGAATGCGGGTGAGAAACTTGCGAGAAATTTTCTCACAAAAAATCGATTTAAAATTTTAGATCAAAATTTTAGTTGTCGCTATGGAGAAATCGATATCATCGCGCAAAAAAAAGACACCGTACATTTTATTGAAGTAAAGGCACGCTCGTCGATTGATGATGATCCAGAATCATTTATTCATCTTGCAAAAAAAAGCCGCATGAAAACAGCTGCCCAATGGTATGTTGTAGAAAAAGATTGGAAGAACTACTATTATTCATTTGACGTTATTTGCATAATCATGAATACGTCCCCTGAAATTATATATTATGAAAACGCATTTGACTTGTAAACCGTTTACGCTCATAGCTACATTTTTTTATAGTGGATATATTCCTGTTGCGCCTGGGACATTTGGATCAGCAGCAGGCCTCGTGGTTTATGCATTTATTTTTTCTCACTTGCAGCCAGTAATGTATCTTATAACGCTTGCGGCTCTTTTTTTTCTGGGCATGTGGGCAAGTGACAAAACCGATGATTATTATAAAACACACGATAACGGCATCATTGTTATTGACGAAGTTGTAGGAATGCTCGCAAGCTTATTTTTAATTCCCTGTACGTGGAAAAATCTTTTATTGGGATTTTTGCTTTTTAGAATTTTTGATATAATAAAAATTCCACCAGCAAATATATTAGATCAAAAAGAAACGGGATTCGGCACTATGGGCGATGATTTAGTAAGCGGTGTCTACGCTAATATCGTTCTCTGCCTCATCAGTCGTTTTTGGAGCTGAAGGCTTTTTACCTTCTTTTGTTTTTGTAGTAAGAAGCGTCTCGATTTTCTTTTCTAAATCTAGAACTCGCTTTTGTAAAAACTGCTCTTCATGAGTCAGGCGAATTTCAAGCTTTTCGAGAGCTCGTACGCATGCTTTTGTCACGTTCCGATCGACTCGTTCAGGCGAATTGTCTGTTTTAAGCTTCAAGAGTTCAACAATAGCTTTTTTGTTGCCTTTTGATAGATCAGGAAATTGAGAGATCTTACTTTCAAGCTCTTTAATTGTAGCTTCGTTGAGCCCGATCACGCCAAGCATTGGCGTCCAAATTTCAATAATCATTCGATACATTAAATCATCAAAACATTCATCTTTTACTATTTTTGGTTCCATACAGGCCTCCTAATTATTTTTCGTATAACAACATACATATCGTACGATTGCGTAATTACATTATCAAAGATCATTTTTTTTTGCAAGTAATTTTTATGCAAATTTATTCAATAATAATAGTTAGTTATAAATAATAACTATAATCAATATTTGATATTTCGCATCGCAATGCGAGTAAATTAGCTAAAATCAATTACGCCCGGGGATGAAATTTTCTATACACTTCGTGGATTCTTTCTTGGCTTACGTGGGTGTAGATTTCCGTTGTAGATATATTTTTGTGCCCGAGAAGCATTTGAACGACACGTAAATCGGCTCCATTATCAAGAAGATGAGTTGCAAAACTATGGCGAAGCGTATGTGGTGAGACTTTCTTTACAATACCTGATTTTTGAATATGCGCGCGCAAGATCTGCCAAAAGGCTTGGCGTGTGAGTTTCTTGCCAAATTTATTTAAAAATACATAGGGGCTCTCTCCATATTTTTTTATCACACGCGATCGTTCATCATGCATATATTTTTCAATCCAGTCCAATGCTCGAGCACTGCAGGGCACAAGCCTCTCTTTACTGCCTTTGCCGGAAAATTTTAAAATGGCTGTATTAAAATCAATATGCCCAATTTCTAAATTAACGAGCTCTGAAACCCGTAATCCGCTTGCATAGGCTATTTCAAACATCGCTCGATCGCGAAGTCCGTGTGGGGTTTTTATGTCAGGTACTTCAAGAAGTTTCTTGATTTCAGTCGTACTTAAAACATGAGGAATTTTTTTCCAAATCTTTGGCAACTCAAGTTCTTGAACTGCTGTATTTTTAACAAGATTTTCTCTCTCTAAATATTTAAAGAAATTTCGAAGCGCTATTATTTTTCGTGTAATCGTTGCCCCAGAATTTTTTTGGCTTAAAAAAACTGCATAGTCGAGAAGGTCATTTTTGGTAATTACATCGAGTGCGTGAATTTTACGCTTTTCTATAAAAGAAATAAATTCAAAGAGATCATTGCTATATGAGATAATAGAATTCTTGGCGAGGCCCTTTTCGACTTTAAGATAACTCAAATATATATCGAGTAATTCGTCCATGCTCTTGTCTCATCTTGGGTACATTATGTCGCAGTATTAATGAGTATAATATAGATAGCGTTTTATAATCAATTGAAACTATTAGATAAAATAATCTTAAAATGTGGCATGCGTTATGCAATTACACGTTGGTATGAAAGCATGTAAATTTACCCATTGTATGATTTATGATAGCTGTGATCAAAATAGGGCTCAGCTTCTCTACTGTGAATATGTAGAGACTATTAAGCGTATTGCAAAAGAGCCAAATATCCCTAAACACGAGCAGAAAAAGATTCATGAATGGACACAAAATAAAATTCGAGAAAAGTTACAAAAGTCTTATCCAAAGCAAGTGCAGTGAGGCAATTTGACATAAAAGTGTTTAGTGTGTTATACAAACTTTAATACCTGAGGGTAAACATGAAAGAAATTAAATCGATTAAAAAAATAATTCTTAGCTCGGTCTTTATTTTTTTGTTTGTTACCTATGGAAGTATATATGCTAACAACAAGGATAAAGAATTAATTTATAATGAAAGTGCGATAATTGCAAAAAAAATAGCAATTGAAGATGAATTTAACAGAACAGAGATCATAAATAGACTCAAAGATATCTTAGCAAGAAATTCAGCCCCAGTGATGATAGAAATTTCTCGACCAAATTCTTTTAAAAAAGATGAAAAACCGATCGAGATTCCTCACATAGATTTAAGAAAAATTGAAAATTACTTAGAATTTCTTACCTTTGGCTTAACAACTAATCATGATGCTATTTGCTTTGTAGATTTCAAATTAAAAAATGACAAAAATTTAGGATTACGTTTATCTATTAAAGTTGACCTTGAGAAGCAGATAGTAATTATCCATGAAGAGTCTTTCGGGCTAACGTCTTAAAAAAACTTCTTTCCCCTCAAACTTCGCTGACGATCCTAATTCCTCTTCAATCCGTAATAATTGATTATACTTTGCGACACGATCTGTTCTTGCTGGTGCACCAGTTTT
>CAZRKD010000206.1:0-3231 GCA_964600515.1 uncultured bacterium | reverse complement strand
GTTGCATAGGTACTGAACTTATATCCGCGACGATATTCAAATTTATCGACTGCCTTCATGAGGCCAATATTTCCTTCTTGAATGAGATCAAGAAACTGCAGTCCTCGATTCGTATATTTCTTTGCGATACTGACGACCAAACGTAAATTTGCTTCTACTAACTCACTTTTTGCCTTTTCAGCCATGAGCTCAGCATTCTTAATAGAATAATACGTATTCTTGAGTTCATCAATGGTTTGTCGTGATTCTTTTTCAATTGTCCTCAGTACTTTATGAGATTCCACAAGTTTTGTATCGATGACTTGAATATCAGAAAAAGGACGTTTGAACACTTCTTCTAATTGTTTTTTTGCTCGAGGGCTCCGCGCATGCTTAATTAATGAACGAATCTCCTTATCGTTATCTACCTTAAATTTTTGGGTAATTTTTTCTATGAATTTTTCTTCTTTATTTATTGTAATAATAAAATTATGAAATTTCTCTACAATTAAAGTAATCTGTTTTCGTGTTAAATTAAGTTCTTTAAGATAATTGAACATTAGTTTCTGGTTGTCAGTAAGTTCCCCATGGAGTTTTCTCTTAGATCTCAGTGACAGCGTTTTCTTCTTGAGATTTTCTTCAATTTTTTTATTGGAGAGATAGAGATTCTTAATTTTAGTAATGAGCTCAATAATACTTAGTTTATATTCTTCATGATCGATTTCAAACTCATCGTCTTCCATGTCTTTGACTATATCTCGAAGTTTTATTTCATCTTTGGTCAGTTTATCGGCGAGTGTAATAATTTCAGTAAGCCCAATTGTTGATTTTAAGACAGTTTCCAATATTTCATTGTTCCCTTTTTCGATTCGCTTTGCTATTTCAACTTCACCTTCGCGGGTGAGGAGCGAAACACTTCCCATCTTACGCAAATAAAGTCGAACCGGATCATTTTGGCGAACTTCATCAACGGGCTCTTCTTCTGCTTCTTCAGCGGCTGCTTCTGTTGTTTCGACATGTTCCTCGGCATCAATGCTCTGAATCTCTGCCTCAAATGCTTCATCAATGAGTTCAATATTGAGTTTGTGCAAGAGAATCATTATTTCATCGATGAGCTCAGCAGAAATCACATCCGCTGGGAGAAGATCATTAATCTCTTCAAATGTCAGAAAGCCTTTATTTGTTCCTAATTCGATGAGTTTTTTTAATTCTTTGCTTTTGTCTAATTTAATCTTCATTTATTCTCCCGGCACATCTTATTATTTTGAAACTAATTTATTAATAAACTGTTGTTTTTTTACCAATAATTCCTGAATTAATTTTTCATCTTTTCTTTTTTCCGCTTCTTCAAGAGCAGTAAGAAGTTTCTTACTTTCTTTTCCCTCTAAATTTTTTCTAAACTTTATTATTGAAGCATTATAAAGAGTATCGATTGTTTCGCTCGTTATTTCATGATCGTCAAGCGATAATTCCGTAATACACGCTCGTAGTGCATTCGGAGTATCTTCTCTTACAAGAGAACTGAGCGAATAATTTTCTTTTTTTTGGGTGTGTAAATAGGTAATGACGTTTTTTAATTCTTCCGAGCTAAAATATGATACAATCCCTGAGGCCACGAGTTTCTCTAAATAATCGCGGCTATAGAGTGCAATTTTAGTAAACATTTTTTCAAGCGGCGGGATCGGTAAATCTTTTTTATGAGGTGTTTTTTCAGCATAAAGAGTGGATGGCTTTTTGCCTGAATTTTTTAAAAGAGAACGCAGTGCTTTTGGTTCAATTCCAAGAAGATGAGCAGTTTTCTGTAAATAGAGATCAATCATAACCGGATTAGAAGAAGCTTCTACTATATCAATAATGTTTTTTGCAAGTACTGATTTACCATTTACTGAAGGATTCTTTTGTACATGCATTTCAATATAGTAGTCAAATAAATCACGTGCTTTGGTAATATGTTCATGAAAGGCTTCTTTACCATATTTAATAAGGAAGGAATCAGCATCATGATTTTCAGGTAAAATGCAAATCTTTGCTTCTACTTCATGTTGAATTATTAATGGAAGCGACCGGAGCATGGCATTGATGCCCGGTGTATCCCCATCTAAGAGAAAAAGGATATTTTTGGTAAAGCGCTTGAGAATTTTTATTTGCTCGCTCGTGAGTGCAGTTCCTGAAAGCGCGACTGCATGAGTAAACCCAAAGCGATGAAGCGTGATAACATCAAAGTATCCTTCAGTGATGATAACTCTATCTTTTTGTACGATTTCCTTTTTTGCTTTATCAATGCCAAAGAGTGTTGCACTTTTATTGTAGAGCACTGAATCACGAGAATTAAGATATTTGGGCATTCCATCATCGAGTACCCGGCCACCAAATCCAATGACCTGGCCTATTCGATTCTTTATAGGAAAAAGCAATCGATTACGGAAATAATCATAGCATTGTTTTTCCTTTCCTCGAAGAATAAGCCCCAGAGCTTCTGCCCGTTTTAATGCATCTTTATCAGATTTAAGATGGTTGGTTATAAACTGCCATGAGTCAGGTGCATAACCCAATTCAAAAAGCTCTATATCATGTGCTTCTAAGCCTCTTTGTTTGAGATACCGTTGTACTTTCTCTGCGTTTACAAGATTTTTTTTATACAAAGCTGAGACTTTTTCATTTAAGCTTACATACTCATTTTGAGATAGTGACTTTTTCTTGTCATTGGTGAAAGAAATATCAACGTGGAAACGCTCTTGGAGAAGTCGTAAGGCATCGATAAATTCGATGGTTTCAATTTTCATTACAAAGGTAATAGCATTGCCACCAACGCCACAGCCAAAGCAATGAAATATTTGTTTTTGTTCGCTGACAACAAATGATGGAGTTTTCTCGTCATGAAAAGGGCAGAGGGCTTTGAAGCTCCCTCCTGTACGTTTCAGTGCGATATAATCATTGACTACTGATACGATATCAATATGGTCAAGAAGATACTGTAATTGTGAATTAAAATCTGCCAAAATTACCCCTTTAGCAGTTTACGAGTTTAAAAAAATCTTTACTTCCGTACAAACGTTTTTAATAAACGTTTTCGAGCAGCTTGAGATTTTTTCTTTTTTCGTATCGATGGCTTTTCATAATGTTCGCGCTTTTTGATTTCAGACACAATGCCCGCTTTTTCGCATTGTCGTTTGAATCTTGAAAGCGCAATCTCGAATGACTCACCATCTCTTAATCTGATTCCTGGCATGTAGTATCACCCTCTCGTAAGAA
>CAZRKD010000205.1:0-3253 GCA_964600515.1 uncultured bacterium | reverse complement strand
CCAATGAAGGTTTTATCAACCCCACGATAAGTAAAATTATTGACACAAACGTTAGAAGAAAAAATAAAATATCCATATTTTTTATCTAATTACAAAAAAGAAAGCGACAGCCAGAGCCGGCATCCCACAGTATTGAACGCACAAGGCGCCAATTGTGGCGGATAGCTGCCGCTTTCTGCCCACAATTGGGCTAAAAAGAAGCAAAAATCCTTGTGCGGAATGCTCAATACTGTAGGATGCATATTTATATTATCATTTTTAGTATTCTTTCTCAATACACTTTTTCCAAACGAAAATCTCATCTAACCTCGTTCTTGCAATACTCGTAATACCGCAAGCGCTCTGTATATTCTGTTTTCTGTAGCAGTTTGATAGCGAGAATACAGGGTCATTTGCCCAATTGCGCCTGCGTTTATTTGATTATTGGGGGTCGTATCAAGAAGGACATTTTTTAGCTTCTCCCTCTCCATTGCGCTTTTGATATACTCTCCCTCGGCTTTAGCTATACGCTGTATCCGGATTGTGTTTGATGCAATAGTTTCCACGATTATTTCTTGTAGTTTGCCAACCGGTTTTAACTCCTCGGCTAAACCATTGTAAATCTGCTCGGCATCCGCTTTCTCATATTCAGTAATGGTTTCTCGTAAAATGGCGTGTTTTTGGGCATTGTAGCGGCTTATAGCCCTACTTTCTTGGTTATTGGGGTTTATTTCGTCAGACATATTATTTACAAAAAATTATCTTGATAATTGAAAAGTGTCCGTTGGTGTCAATTGTTTGAGCAATTAGAACAATATACGGCAACGTTTCTGTTTTCATCAACAATTATTTTCTTGTCCTTACAGGTTTTACATTTATACCGGTGCGAAGCACCGTCCTCGTTGTCAAACGAGGACGAACAATGACTTATATTATCTGATATTCCTTTATCTGATTTAGTGGTATGACTTTGCGTATCTTTTGCGATATCGTTAGGTGCTTTACAGATACTATTTGTGTCATCTTTCAGATACTGTTCATTCTCTTTTTGGATGCTACTATTTTTTTTCATAACCGTATCTATTTGGATACCGTTGATGTCCCAACACTCAACGTCAAGCAGGCGGTAATTATTATGCACCCTCCCTTTAGAGCGCTCTACTTCAATCACGCCTCGTTTCTCTAATATCTCCAAGTACTTCGCTACAGTATTTCGCTTGCCAACACCGGATTGCTCCATTATCGTTTCGTAGCGAGGAAAGCAACGCTGTGTTTTGCTGTTTGCGTGCTTTGCGAGGACGTTGTATATGGCAATTCCGTGTGGTTTGAGCGTTTTCCCAAGCAAACCAAGCAACTCATTATCTATGTAATATCGTGTTTTTTTCCATTGCCGTTTTTTGGGCTTTTTATCATTGCTTTCCATATCGCATATACATTTTCATTAAAAATTATTGGAATGGAGCTGTTGTTTTAACTCCTTTATCGCACATACAAACACAGCCGGATTAACTACAGCTCTATTTTGCCAATAATCCTCAACCCACTTTTCCAATTCTAGAGAGCTTTCAAAAGCGAACACGGCTCTTTTGGGATTGCTTTTATCTATACCGACCATAGTTCCTCCTTTGGAAAATAGGAAGCAACAAAGATAAAAATCGCTTGACCGGTAATGCTTACTTTCCTGTTGATTTTTCATAAATATTTTCATTGCTTTTTATTTCATCTTCGGCGAGAGATTTTGCAATCATTACTAAAGTTCGTGCTATTGCGTCTATTGCAACTTCATCCTGCTCATCTGATGATATAACTTTCGTATTGCCATCTTTCATAATCTCGCCACCATTGTATTTGAAATATAAAAATGGATATACGAGTTTTCGTTGGGATGTTGTCGGAAAATTAGAGATAAAAAAATCCCCACAAATGGGGCTTTAAATACAACAATTTATCTGTTTGCGTCTAGTTAGGGACATCTCAAGCGATACCCACTACTTGCAATAATTAGCTCATCTTCTTCTTTTATATCTAATTTTTTCTTAATATCTCTCAATAAATCATAAATCCTTTTTTTGGTTGGAGTATTTTTCCTTCCCTTTTCCCACGGAAAATTGAGTAACCTTGCGATACTTTCTAATGAAAAACGCTTATTAGGATTGCTCATTAAATGATGTAAAAGTATGTGTTGTTGTGTATCCTCGGCGTAGTTTGCTTCATTTTTTCTGTATGTTGCTTTGCCGGTAATAAGATTTAGTGTTAAATTGCCGCACCATAATATTTTGTAATCTTCTGCGGTTATTTTCCTATTAACACGAACATCGGCTATAGGAATATCGTGTAATTCAAAGTCAGCATCTCTTTCTTTTTCTGTGCCCATTCCTAGTATACTTATTGCACCAACTTTCTCTAATTTTTTTAGATAACCTAAAAAATCAATGAAATCTAATTGTTGACTCTTAACGGTGGCTTCAAATGGGAGGTTTTCTGAATGGTAATCTTGTCTATTTATTTCCTTCTCAAGCCAATCCCATATTTCATTTTCATTTTTCATTTGCATAATGCTTCAAAGTTACCAAAAAAACTATGATATGTAAATGAAAAATCGTATGTTATACGGCACACTTTACTTTTTTGAAAATTATTATATTATTCAACAAATGGCAAACCCTTTTACCATACGAATATTCGTTCCTGAAGGCGACCCTGAAGGCGTACGCATAATTGACCGCTTAAGTTCTACCGGTATTTTCTTTGCCTTTCCAAGAACCAAATGGTCTGAAATAAAAAATAGAGCAGAGCTTGGCTATGCCGGTATTTATATTTTGAGTGGCTATGCTAATCCGGAGGACGAATTACCAACTGTATATGTTGGTCAAGCGGACACTATCAGAGTAAGAGTTGAACAACATCTAAAAAACAAGGATTTTTGGGATAAAGCTGTAATTTTTGTATCTGCAAACAAAATGAACTCTACCCACGCCAAATGGCTTGAATATGCCTTAATTAAACAAGCTACAGTGGCAAACAGAAGCATACTTGATAATGGAAATGTTCCCCAAGAACCCACCATATCAGAATCAGAAAAAGCTGATATGGAGGTTTTTCTTAATGAAATATACCAAACACTCCCTCTTGTAAATATGAGGGCTTTTGAAATACCTCACGCTATTGCAAAACCTGAAATTAAATCTAATAAAGCTAACAATGAAAAAAATACGATAGTAGTCCCTGCGCACCAAGACGGTTTTGAGAGAGTATTTCTTGGAGAAAATGCGTG
>CAZRKD010000204.1:0-3254 GCA_964600515.1 uncultured bacterium | reverse complement strand
TATGATCACGTGTAACTTTAAGCTTTGCCTCAATTTCATGATAGGTCTTTTGAAGAGATAGAAAAACTTCTTCGTGGAGTTGTACATTTTTTGCAATGAGAACTTTCTCGCCCTCAAGAATTCCAAGCGATTTTTCAAGTTCGGAAAGCTCGCTCGACTTTTGAGAAAGATTATTTTCTATTATGAGAAGCGCTTCTTTAATTTTTTGATAATCATTTTCTTTTGAACTTCTTTCACTATCTTTACGGATTCTCTCTTCTTCGATTCCACGGATTTGATCGCGATAAAGCGTAATGATGCCGTGTAAAGTATGAATTTCTTTTTCTTTGTCTTGAAGCTCACGAAGACAATGAGATTCTTTTTCTTCTATTTCTCGTATTTCGTTATCGCGTGTTGCAACACCGGCAATATACGTATCAAAATGTTCTTTAACCTCAGTATATTCACGCAATAATTCATCGATCACTTTTTGTACCGCAACTTCTGATTGTCTTTTTTCTTCAAGGTCAAGACGAATGTGTTCAAGATCCTCTTTAAGTTTATCCTCATGAAGCCTTAAAACCTGCCAACGAGAATCATACGATGCTACTCGCGATTCATGGCTGTGAAGAGCTCCCGAAAGCCGTGTCGATTCCTTTTGTAAATCAAGAAAATGGCGTTCACTTTTTTTGGTTGATTCTTCGCGAAGGGTGAAAAAGCGTTCGCTCTCATTAAATTTAAGCCCCTCTTCTAAAAACAGTGATCGCTCGCGCTCAAAATCAGCATGTACTTTATCATATGCTCTTTCTTGTTTCTCATAATCAGTGTATGCAATAAAAAGCGAAATTGCCTCAAGTTGTTTTTTATATTCTAAAAACTTTTTTGCTTTTTCGGCTTGAACCATGAGTGAACTTTTTTGGTTTGAAACCTCAGTGAAGATATCATTAATACGTAAGAGATTTTCTCTCGTTCCTTTAATTTTTTTCTCAATTTCTTTTTTTTGAAAACGATATTTAGAAATTCCACATGCATCTTCAATGACGGCACGGCGCTCTTCTGGTTTTGCATTGATTAAAAAACCAAGCTCATCTTGGCTAATGATGTTGTAACTATTGCCGCTTAAGTTGAGTTCGAGCAAAAGCTCTTCAATGTCCTTAAGCCGGCATTTCGTATTATTTATTCGATATTCACTCTCGCCACTCCTAAAAAGCTTTCGAGTAATTGCAATATCGCGATAATTTTGAAACTTCCTATTTTCAATCTTTGAATTCTCAAAATTAATCGTCACCTGCGAAAGATTTATCGCCTTCTGGGTTTTTGATCCATTGAAGATGACATCCTCCATGGTAGAGCATCGTAAATTCTTTGCGCTCTTATCAGCCAAAACCCATTTGAATGCATCGACGATATTGCTCTTGCCACAGCCATTCGGTCCAACAATGACCGACACATTATTGGCAAATTGAAAACTCGCCTTATGCAAAAAAGACTTAAATCCCTGTAAATCTATTGATGTTATTTTCATCCCGCGTTCGATCCTTTTATATCTTTAAAAAATTCTTCTATTTGTTTAGGTGCCGGTAATTTGTTTTGCAATTTACGAGGCAGCTTCGTAGTCATTTTATATGTAGCAACTCCTATTGGTTTCTTTGAATCCTTTAATGCATATTCAACTATTGTTCTATTTTTTGATTTACAAACGATAATTCCAATTGAAGGATTTTCTTGTTTGGTTTTAACATTCTTATCCAGTGCTGCTAAATAAAACTGCATTTTTCCAATATATTCGGGCAAAAATTCGCCTACTTTTAATTCAAGCGCCACAAGACATTGTAAATAGCGATGATATAAAAGAATATCAATAAAATATTCTTTCCCACTTATAGAGAAATGATATTGGCTTCCCACAAACGCAAGTGCGCCACCCATCTCACGCAAAAACCTATCCATCTGTTTTAAAACAGCCTGTTCTAATTGATACTCATTATGTTCTTCGTTTAATTCCAAAAAATCAAAAGTGTATTCATCTTTCACTGACAATTTTGCCTGATTTCTGATTTCTTTTGATAAGGTCTTATGAAAACTTGTCTGATTTAAAAGTGTTTTTTCATATGTTTTATTTTCAATGTGATGAATCAAAACATTTTTTGTCCATCCAAATTGAGATGTCATGCGAATATAAAATTCACGTTCAAGATCATCCTTACATTTTTCTATAATAACAATATTATGTGACCAACTAATTTCTCGCACCAATGGTGCGAGTTTTTTATTAAATGCATAATACTCATAAAAAAATTTCATCCTCCATAAATTAGATGGAGAAAATCCTCTCATGCCAGGAATTTCCTTTTGAATATCATTTGGTAGTTTTTCAACGACAGATTTACCCCAACTACTCTTTGCCTGACGTTCAACAAGTAATCTTCCGATATCCCAATACAAGGCAATGAGCTCTTTATTAACAGCCTTTAAAGCTTCATATTGGCCTTTTCGAATTCTTTCTTTTATGTCTTTTAGTAAACTTTGATAGATTAATGGTTCTATTTTCATATCGATATTCTATGTAATTAAATATTAAGCCAGGAAGCGGGATCGAACCGCCGACCTGCTGATTACGAATCGCATTTTGGCAATTTTCATGGCTATATGCAACTTTTTGTTTTACTTATTTAAATTTAATAAACCGAGCACCATGACTGGATTTGATGATATTTTTTACCTGTAGTCCATTGCATTCTGTTATACTATATTTTTATCTATTCTAACTTATTACTCCGCTGATTTCCCGCATGAATAATGAAGCTAATTGTAACTATACTTTTGACCAATCAAGAAACGTTTAATACTATACCTACAATTAAAGAAATTTTTTATGACAAAGACCGAAGTATTAAAACTCATACAAAAAGGCGAAGGTCAAAAATTAGAGTTTAAACCTTCACTGTCGGATATAAACAGAATTACTGAAACGCTTTGTTCTTTTGCTAATTCTCAAGGCGGAATTCTTTTAGTTGGCATAGCTGATAAGGGAAATATTGAAGGCATCGACGTTGGAAAGCAAACAATTGAAAGACTAACAAATTCTATCGTAGACAACCTTGATCCTAAAATCTATCCAGAGGTCAAAGTACTTACCATTGATAAGAAAGAAATAATTCTCATTGAAGTACGAGAAAGTTCTGATAAGCCTCATTTAGCATTTGGTAAGGCATTTATTCGTGTCGGAAAAACGACAAAGGCCATGAGTAGAAGTGAATATGAAAAGCAATTAC
>CAZRKD010000203.1:0-3263 GCA_964600515.1 uncultured bacterium | reverse complement strand
CATGTCAGGGTTTGACTGATCTTTTCACGGTTTTGGAAAAAAAAGGCAAACTCGATAATTCATTAAAACTCACCTATATTGGCGATGGAAATAATGTCGCTCATTCATTAATGTATGCATGTTCAAAACTTGGTGTGAATTTCACCATAGCGTGCCCCGAAGGATATGATCCTGATACAAGCGTTTTTGAACAATCAAAAAAACTTGCTGAGGCAAAAAAATCTTTGGTGACGATTGTTCGAGATCCATTAAAGGCATGCGAAAATGCCGATATAATTTATACTGACGTATGGGCAAGCATGGGACAAGAAGCCGAACACAAAAAACGCCTTAAAGATTTTCATGGATATACTATTACTAATACTTTCTTTGCTCGAGCAAAAAAAGACGCAGTTTTTATGCATTGCTTGCCCGCACATCGAGGCGAAGAAGTAAGTGCAGAAGTTATTGACGGTCCTCATTCTATTGTATTTGATCAAGCAGAAAATCGATTGCATGTACAAAAGGCGATAATGATGTTGTTGTTGAAATGAAGCAAAAACTATTTACAATGAAAAAACTTTTTGATATAAAATTATCTATGAACAACAAAACATTATTTTTTGTGATGATTATTGTTATCGTCGGTTGCGATGCTCATATGCAAAAAGGGCTTGAAGTTTATCAGGAACGCTATACTGAGCCAGTGACAGCAACTCGTGTTGATACAACAAAATTTTTTATAGCCGAAGATGATATTGATTCAGTATTTTCAGCTGCAGATACAAAACCAAGGCCAAAAATCAAAGAAGCACAAGATTCAATTCTAAAAACAGTAACAAAGGCTGAAGTTGTCTCAGAAGGTGCGATTGTAAGAATTACGCTAGAAGGCGATGGGCAATTAGGAATGTACAAGGCAGTAAAAAATCCTGAAAAAAATGAGATCATGTTCATTGTAAAGAATGCGGAAACAAAAGGAGTTCCTGATACCCTTGATGCAAATTCAAAAAAGATAAAGAGAGTAAAATTTTTACGCGATAAAACTCAAAAACATCTCGTTATTATTTTAGAATTTTTTACTGATGTTCCATTACCTGACGTAAAAGTACAAAAAGCTCAAACAAGTTTTACTATCGAATTTTAATTAATGCTTAAATTCTTAAAGATTTTTTTCAAAGGTTTATATATTTTTGTGCTTCTTATCGCAGTTCTTACAATAATTTCAGGAGTTATCTATTCGCTTGTACGATAAATAGAATTATTCTTTTTCGACAACAATTTCAGGATCAAATTCTTGGCGTAACAAATTTTGAATTGCATAGAGCGTTCCCATTGCTGCACTTGGGCAAGAACCGCATGCACCTTGATAGAAAATCTTCAGCGTATGATTTTCATAACTTAAGACTCGTAAATCTCCGCCATCACCTTGTAATGCTGGTCGAACACGAGCATCAAGAATTGCATTGATTTGTGCAAGATCGCCATTTTCATTTCCCGTAGGTTTATCTTCTGAAGTAGTTTCAAAAGAATCAGGGTCATGGATTTCAATATTGTCGGTAATAGCTTGTTGAATTTTATTTCTTAAACTTTGCCAGTCGCCGGTTCCATCTTGGGTAACCGTAATAAAATTAGAGCAGAAGTACACTTCATCAATAGTATTTGAAACTTCAAATATAGCCTCTGCAATCGCGTTTGATGCAGCTTCAGTTTTATTTTTATAGGTATAATTTCCCGTTGCTATCACCTTGGAATTTAAGACAAATTTCAATGCATTTGGATTTGGGGTATATTCAATTGTTACGTTTGTATTCATAGTTGCTCCTAAAAATTAATAGTTCAATTACTTATATAATATGTTTTTGGCTTTTGTCTAGTTGACGTTACTCTCTATTTCAAGCAAAGTGTTTGTATGAAATTTGAAGGTCCATTATATGATACTGCGTTGCGAATTACCAATGTTCTAACGAGAGCTGGACATGTCGCATACTTTGCCGGTGGATGTGTTCGTGATTTCATTATGGGAAATCCCATTGCCGATATTGACATTGCCACAAGCGCACCACCTGATGAAGTTGAAAAATTATTTCCAAAAACATTTCCCGTGGGAAAGCAATTTGGAGTCATTATTGTTCATATCGATGATATGGATTTTGAAGTTGCAACGTTTAGAACTGATATGGCTTATAGCGATGGACGAAGACCCGATAGCGTTCGTTTTACGAATGAAAAAGAAGATGTGCTTCGCCGCGATTTTACGATTAATGGACTTTTGTATGATCCAGTGAAAGATAAAATTCTTGATTATGTTAATGGCCAAAAAGATATAGAAAATAAAATTATTCGAACGATTGGTGATCCGGAGAAACGTTTTTTCGAAGATAAACTCCGTATGATTCGAGCAATTCGTTTTGCAACGCGATTTAATTTTGTCATTGAAGATGCAACAAAAGAAGCAATAAAAAAGTTAAAGAATGAAATTACTCTTGTCAGTGCTGAACGAATTGGCGAGGAAATAAGTAAAATTTTAACGGGGACAAATAAACATATTGCTCTCGATCTTCTCGACGAAGTTGGATTATTAGCCATTATTCTTCCTGAAATAAAGGCTATGCAAAACGTAGCGCAGCCGCCAGAATTTCATCCCGAAGGAGATGTCTATGTTCATACACGAATGATGCTCGAAGATTCGGATACAACTGATCTTGAACTTGGCCTTGCGATTCTTCTTCATGATATTGGCAAGCCTCCAACTTTTGAAATAACTGATCGTATTCGATTCAATAATCATGATACGGTTGGGAGAAAAATGGCTGAAGAAGTTATGAGGCGTCTTAAATATTCAAATGAAACAATTACTAAAGTTTGCGAGCTTATTGGCGCTCATATGAAATTTCGCCATGTGCCTGATATGCGTGAAGCAAAATTAAAGCGTTTTATTTTAGATCCGCTTTTTCCAAAACATCTCGAACTTCATCGAATCGATTGCCGTGCAAGTCATGGCAAGCTTGAAATCTATGAATTGGCAAAAGAGAAATTAGATATTTGGTTAAAAGAAAAAGCTGAACTAGAAAAACGAAAAAAACTCGTGACTGGTGATGATTTAATTAAATTAGGTTTTAAGCCCGGCCCAAAATTTAAAGAAATTCTTGAATTTGTCGAAGATGCGTATTTGGAAAATAAGATTCAGACGAAAGAAGAGGGCATAGAGCTCATAAAGAATACCTTCTTAACCCCTTGACGATTTTGATGCTTCAAAACCGTACCGAAGGATCGCCATAGATTTG
>CAZRKD010000202.1:0-3270 GCA_964600515.1 uncultured bacterium | reverse complement strand
CCGTATATTGGTTCATTTAAAACATTACCCGATGAAACTATTTCTGAAAATATTGATACTATAAGAGAAGAAGAAATTGTTACTGAAGAAGTCGTGTCGATACCAATCACTGAGAATAACCTTATCATTAATGAAATCTTGGCTGATCCTCCAGATGAAGCCTTAGGCGATGCGAATCAAGATGGCACACGAAGTAGCACGCAAGATGAATTCATAGAAATCTATAATACACAAGATCGAGATATAGATCTCTTCGGAGTTACTATTGCTATCGGAAGCGAAACAACGATTAAGCATGAATTCAAGAGCAGGACTATAATTCCCGCCCAAGGCTTCATCGTTCTCTTTAGTGGCGGAAATTTCCCTATCACACTCAATGGATCTCAGATAATTAAGAGCGATAGATCACTCAGCCTTTCAAATAGCGGAACGAGTATCTTTCTGATCTATAATAATACAATCATTAATTCTGTTACCTATGGAACTGAAGGGGGGAAAAATCAATCGCTCACACGTATTCCCCCTTTTGGAAATTCATTCGGACTTCATAGCGAAGTATATCCGAATATTCTTTTCTCGCCAGGATATAATCCGTAAAAAAATATAGACGAAATTAATTTTGCCTTATAGAATATTAATTGATGGAATCAGCTCACATAAAAAAGAAATATCTTATTGCCTGCATCATTACATCACTTATTGGATTTACAATATCGGTTTATACTGTCGGACATACGATTAAAGTTAATTATGGCCTTCTCGAAAACCCCAGTTTTTGTGCTGTTTCAAGCTTTATTGATTGCGATGCCGCAAGCGCAAGTTCGTACGCAAAAATTTTTGGCATACCGAGTGCTGCTTTTGGCATGACATTTTATGGAATTCTTATTTTTTTGATCATTTCAGGACTTCTTTATAATAGTTTTTATCTGCAATTACATGGAGCAGTCATATGGGTCTTAAGCCTACTCGCGCTTCTCCATAGTTTGGTTATGGCATTTATTAGTATATTTGTTATCAAAACACTCTGTATCATGTGCGTGGGAATTTATCTTATGAACATACTTAATTGCATATTCACCAAAAAAGCATTGAATAAAAATGTTACAAATATTTTAAGGGATCTCTATAATAACACACGTGAACTTTTGCGATTTAAAGAAAGAAGCATTATTACCTATTTGGTACATATAAAAATTACAGGAATTCTTATAATAATTTCATGCCTTTCGTATCCCTCAATAAAAAAGGCCTCGCTCTTAGATGAAAATATTGCATTTGTTCATCAAAAATACATTGAGCATTATGAAAGCCAGACTGCTGTTTCGATAGATATCGGCGATAGTCCGGTATGGGGAAATAAGAATGCAAATGTTACCCTTATTGAATTTGCTGATTATGAGTGCCCCGCATGTCGAAGTGCATTTTCTCCTCTTAAAATGGTTTTGCCGCAATATAGAGATAAAATCCGATTTGTCTTTAAACATTTTCCCTTACAGTATCATAAAAATGCATATCAAGCCTCTCAAGCAGCTCTTTGTGCCGAAAAACAAGGAAAATTTTGGGAATATCATACAAAGCTCTTTACGGGAACACTAGAGCAAAAAGATCTAGAATCGTATGCAGTTGATGTTAGATTAAATAGAAATGAATTTAATGAGTGTATGTCACGAAATGAATTCAATGCAAAGATTGAGAACGATATGAATATGGGCACAAGTGCCGGCGTGGAAGGAACACCAACGCTCTTTCTCAATGGTAAACCCATCAAAGCAAAACTAACAGTTCCCTTTTTAAATGATCTTTTAACTAAAGTTATAAACGATTCACAAAAATAATTCATGGAGCGAGCATCAAAAATGAAATTAGTACTTTCACTTTCTCTTATGAGTATTTCAGCTATCTTTGATCAGGTCTCGAAATATCTCGTTGTCACCCATATAAAAAATAATGAGATCATTGTCGCAATTCCCAATATGCTTCATTTTGTCTATTTAGAAAATACGGGGATTACGTTTGGACTTTTTAATAATCTTCCGACGATCTTACGGTTACCAATACTTATTCTTATTCCTTTAGGTGTCATGACATTTCTCATCTATATGCTTTGGAAAGTAGAGCCACATGAACGAATTATTACGATTGCCTATTCGCTTATTCTTGGCGGAGCAATTGGCAATATTTTTGACCGCATTTTGTATGGCTATGTCGTCGATTTCATCCAAGTAAATATATATGTTATGTGGTGGCCGGCATTCAATGTTGCCGATAGCGTAATCGTTATTGGCATGGCCTTACTTTGCCTGGAAGTTTTAAGAGGCAAACAAATATTTGAAACCAAACGCACATGATCTTCTATAAATGCCACGCAAATAATAATGATTTTATTTTTATTGAAAAAAATCAAAAACTCAATTTTTCTCACGTTGCACAAAAGCTCTGCAAGCGAAAATCATCCATAGGCTCTGATGGTTTGGTAATTTTTAGTAAAAAAGAGCCTTATTATTTTCGTTTCTATAATCCTAATGGACAAGAATCAGCAATGTGTGGAAACGCACTTATAAGTTATCCTGCCCTTCTCAATCATTTAGGAATCAAACTTTCAAAAAAAATGATAATTAAAACAGAAGTTGGATTTCGTGCACTTACGATTATTAATAGAAAACAAACTATAGTTCAATCGATGCTTGATATGGGAGAGCCATCATCTAAACCTCGCGATATATCAAAGCATTTTAAAAATGAATTCATGAGTGATTATTCTCTAACTATTCTTGATAAAACATTCACGTGTAATTTTGTTTCCTTTGGCAATCCTCATTGTGTTATTTTTGTCGATACAGCTATAGATGTAGAAAAATATGGCCCATTAATCGAGAATCATCCGCTTTTCTCAGAAAAAATAAATGTCGAA
Source organism: uncultured bacterium (assembly GCA_964600515.1). Lineage (GTDB taxonomy): Bacteria > Bdellovibrionota_F > JAHFAK01 > JAHFAK01 > JAHFAK01 > JAHFAK01. The sequence goes on along the minus strand of CAZRKD010000202.1, from coordinate 359 downwards.
TTTGTCCGTATAAAATCACGTGATGAACTCCTCGTCGACTTTTGGGAGCGTGGCGCAGGACATACGCTTTCATGTGGCTCTGGGTCATGTGCAGCGTTTGCAATAGCATATAAAAAAAATCTCTGTAATTCCTCCGTTATTGTTAATAAAAATACAAGTCAAATGACTATTATGAGTAGAAATAATAATACCAATTTAAAATCAATAGGTTATTTTGTTTTTAGAGGTGAGTTCCCTTAGAGAAACCCACTTGACCATAGTATATTCGAGACTTATATAGACCTCGTATGAATACGACATACACATTACAAGACCTGTCTCTTATACACATCTGACGCTGCCGACGATCTTACGCGTGT
>CAZRKD010000201.1:0-3306 GCA_964600515.1 uncultured bacterium | reverse complement strand
ATCAACATCGACATCACAACATCACTTGGAAAAATATTGGGGTGTAGCTCAGGGGTAGAGCAATGGCAATTAAGCCATAAATAAGGATTCGATTCCCTTCGCTCCAGCATAAAAAAGATTAAAGATACTTTTGGTCTTGATACTGTAAATAGAAGATATAAAGTTAATTTTTATCTCATAGATGACTATCTTGGTGGGAAAGTATCTAGCCTAACTGTAAAAAGTATTAAGAAATTTGCTGGCTTTCTAAATAATAGAAACATACCTTTTCTAGAATTTTTGGAAGAAAAAGTAATTGCAATTAACCCTGGAAGAAGATCAAAATCACTAAAAGTGGACGGTTTTCCTCTTGATTTATCGAATGAAAAATGGGCATCGATCATCGGTATAATTCTAGATTCTAGGCTTAGAAAAGAGTTTGTTTTTTGTTCTACGGATAAGAACTTAGCAGAATATGTAAAAAACTCTTTTGAAAAAGTAGGATTGCGTCCTTATTTTAAGAGTGATGATGAAAAATATTTAGTAAAAGGACATAGCGTCGTTAAAGATTTACTTTTTCTTTGTGGAATAAATACTCGTGAAAAACAGATTTCTTCAAATATTTGTCTCCCTGCTTGGATTTTTGATACAAATCGCGAGTATCAAGCAATAATACTTGCAAAATTCCTAGATACCGAAGGATATGTATGTGAGAAGAAAGGAACAGTCTGCATTGCACAATGTAATCGTATTATTTTGGATGATTCTGAAAAATATTCTGTTTTAAGCTCTTCAAGAAGTACGATAATCAAGCCTAGCAATGTTGAATCAAAAATGATCTTCTTTGGCAAGATAGATGCTAATATTCAAGAGAAAATATTAGAAAACGTGCCATTGATACTTGTGTCCACTCAATTGCTGCTTCGTAATCAAGGGATAAATTCTCACTTGTATCCATTAAGATTAACAATTGATTCGAAGGGGAATGTTTCAGCTTTATGGAATTTGAAGATACAAACTAATAATGATTTAGTTAAGTTTTACAAATTATGCGAGCCTTATATCACAATAAAGTATAAATTAGCGAGACTAATCAGTATAAAAGATAAGAAAACTAATCTTTTACCAAGGCAATTGAAAAAGGTTTTTTACCTGAAACATGCACAAATACTTGAACAAAGAACTGGGTTTTTTACTGTTTCTGAGATGATTGCATTTACGAACAGAGCGGCGAAGTCTGTTTACAATGAAATTGGTGCATTAGAACAGAAAGGCTATTTCTATTCTATATTCAAGAATGGTCATATAAAACATAGAAAACTTACGCTTTTGGGAAAGCAGTATCTTGATGAAAATAACTGTAGCTTAGAAGAATACGATTCTCTATTCTTACGCTAAGAATTTTCCTCCCAAGTAATGGAGGAGAGCAATGATGATGATTACGGCAAGGCAGAATATTATGACTGCTCCCGGAGACAGATGTATTTTTGTGCCAGAATCTTCATTAAATCTGGTTAATCCTCCTTGTCCAGAGGGGATAGTAATTTTATTGTCGGCCATAAAGGTTTATTTTAAGACGTCTATTATATATCTTTCGGAATTATGGTAGAAATTGTAACCATGGTCTTGTTCCAGTTGACGCAAGGTTTGGTGTGTTCTTCCAGTGATAATATCATATGTTTCGGGAGTGATGCCTTCTCGGGGAATTTTGGAGAAGGAAGTGATTTCGGCTAGGTTCGGTTGTTTTATTCTTTTCATTTCGGAAATAGCATATTTCATCCAGCCTATTTTGTGAATTGGATTTTTGCTGGCGATTTCTTCTATCTGCTCATACGTGTGGATGCCGTCCTGATATTCCCGATCTTCCAGTAAGGAACAGACTGCATCAACTGCGCCAAGCTTCATGGCATCTTCCGTTGCATCAGGATATAATTGGTTCCATTTTTGATGGTGATATTGGTGGCGGTGGTATTCCCTGGAAGCCATTATTTGTGGGTGGTACAGTTTTCTTCCATCTTTTCTGTATTGCAGAGCAAAGCCTTTTACTGCTTCCCACTCAAATTTGTTGTAAGGGTGAACTATATCATGCGGTCTATCGGGATCTTCTGAGCCAAATTGGAACCTTTGTAAGAAATATTCTGTATTAAAGGCGTGTGTGCGAACATGAAGAATCCATTTGAGTATTTCGGTCTCGTTCGGTAAAACTTCTGTTTGATGAGGTGGAACTATGTGCATATGGGGTCTTGTGTAGTAATATAAGGGGCTAAATTATAAAGATTTAGGTGCAGAATTTTGCTTTCCTACTTACAGTTTTTTGATCAACCTTTTTTTTAAAAAGGTTGGTAGAGTGACATAAGCCGCCTTTTGTCGGACCCAAAACAATCCAAAGATTGTCGATGATCCGTGAAAGCATTCTACTATGCGTCAAAATATTGACTTGCACCGACTGGGATTCGCCGTTTCATCGCTCCCATACCCAACGTCAAGGGGTTAACTCACGTTTATCTCTAAACGTTTCGCCATTCCATCATCCTTAGGTATGGACGTGTCGTCTCTGAGCCAGTTAAGCCATGGGATTTCCCCATCTTTCTCTCGAAAGCAGCCGTTTGCGGTGGGCGGACTTTCCTGGGCAAACTTTCGGCTTACCCTCTGCTTCCTGCCACTGCTACCTTTATTGTTTTTAGATGAGAACTTTATAAACTTTACTGCTGGGTTATTCGGTATAAATCATCTTCGTACTGCTCACGGTTAGAAGCACGTAGCTCATTAAGCGATTTCCTTACCGGACAAACTAACCTGTCGGCTTCCTGTAGAACACGCACAGCAACTTTTAACTTATCCACTTCGGCAATTCCATATCGTGGGGGGACTCGTTTTTCAGGTATCTGCTGCAATCCACGCAGTGTCGGATTTTCCCTTCTTCCCAGAATTTGAGCAACATCGTCACGGCAATCAGGAATATAAGTATTATCCACCATTACGGTCATAAAGTATTCAAGGTCTCTTCCATGTTCTGGTTTGAGTATTCGTAAATTGGTATCGGTTCGTGGGCCCTTTTTATCGAAGGGAAGCCTGGAATCTATTACTAATTCTCTTACCAAGCCAATGCCTGCATATTCGTTTGGTCGCAGAAGGGCTCCTCCCGACCACATGCTGCTTCTGGCGACCAGGGGATACTCTGGAAACAATCCTCCCATAATTTCTTTGAATTTTTGTGTTTCTGAATTATCCGGAAGGATCCCGTATTTTAGGGTGTAATGGGAAGCAAGATATTGTAATTCTTCAATAGCTCTTTCTTCAGCTGAAGATACTTCAATTTTTCCCAGG
>CAZRKD010000200.1:0-3306 GCA_964600515.1 uncultured bacterium | reverse complement strand
AACATCTTCTCAAGCAACGTGACAAGGGAGAAGCAGTTTTTATTACTGATACCGAGGGACAACATTATTTTTTCTTTATTGGGACTATATTGAGGAGACGTTAATAATGATAGGAAACGAAATCAGTTAGGATGGATGGACGTACTATGGATTCGACAGTTCACGTTATTAATGCATTCTTTTGTATCATCTTAATTTTTGGTATTCCCCTACTTCTTTTCGGGAATGAGGATACGCTACAAACTATCTTAAATAAAGTACGTATGGGTATAGCAGACCCTCAGGAAGAACAACAACTCAAAAATGATTTAATAAATAACCCAGCACAAAAAAAAATCTTTGGGATCAGCGAATTAACAATTGACGAACAATACGCACACAGAAGATCAATCTTTATCGAGGTATACGAGGCAATTAATTACGAAAAACGAACGTTACAGATAAAGAGGGATCTGACGCATGAACTTTGGTATGTGTATATTCCTTTTGCAGAATGGATTATTGCACAGTCTGATAAGAAAAAAGGCACGTATATTCTTGGTATCAATGGAGCTCAAGGATCAGGAAAAACTACTCTCAGCAAATTCTTACAGATTATTTTACGTGAAAGATATCATAGAAATGTCGTCGTTTTTTCTATCGATGATTTGTACAAACCCTATGAAGAACGTATGAAGATGGCACGAGAGATCCATCCGCTCTTTGCAACGAGAGGCCCTGGTGGAACTCATGATGTGCAACTCGGAATAGATACGATTACCGCACTTAAAAAGGTGAAAAAGAACGGATTTATTACAATTCCCCAATTTGACAAATCACTTCAAGAGGGAAAAGGGGATCGTCTTCCCAAAGAATTATGGTCTCGTGTACCAGGCCCTATCGATATCGTCATTTTTGAAGGATGGAATGTGGGGGAGAAAGCACTCGAAGAACAAGCGTTAATAAAACCTATTAATGATTTAGAGAAATATGAAGATCCCGAAATGAAATGGAGATTAGCAGTGAATACAGCACTACATAATGAATATTCGCGACTCTTTTCTTTGCTTGATGATCTGGTAATGCTCAAGGTTTCCGGAATAGAGGTTGTCCGTGAAAACCGTTTATTACAGGAGCGAAAACTACGTACAAAGCTTAAAACAGAAGCAAAACACTCGCAAGGCAAAGGATCAATGAGCGATGAAGAAATTTTCCGTTTTATAATGTTTTATGAACGATGGACACTTCATATGCTCCGAGAAATGCCTGAGCGAGCGACACTTGTTTTTGAAATTGGCAAAGGGCATAAATTTACAGAAGTATATAGAGGAAGACTGCAAAAAGATATTCATAAAACATGTAAACTTTATTAAAATATAATGAAAAAAGTGAGGAAAAAATATGGATTCAAAAGAAATTTCATTAAATAATATCAAAGAAGTATTTTTAGGAAAGACTTTACCGTTAAGATATAAAAAGGTTCCTCGGTTTTCAAAGTATAGTCTTGCGATTGGTTCAGGATTAGTATGGGCGTCAGTAGCAATTGAGGAGAAACGAAGGTTTACAGGTTTAAAGCAGAGGAATAGATAATGAATCTAAAAGAAATACATAAAAAAAATTCTATCTGGATTTTTTCTACGCATCTTTCAGAAGGCTTCCCTGTTACTATAATGAGAACCGTACTTCCAATATTTCTTAGAGATTTGCATTATTCATTGGAGACTATAGGATTTACTTCTCTCTATAACTTGCCTTGGATTCTCAAATTTTTATGGGCACCATTTATTGATCGATATAGCACTAAAAGGCAATGGGTAATAACAAGTCAACTCACAGTATCAGTGCTTATGTTTCTCGTTGCTGTCTTAATACCTTTGAGTTTTGGGATTCCAGGTATTCTTATTATATTTTTTATTGCGGCAATAGTTTCATCTCTATTTGATGCTGCGGTTGATGGCTATTATTTAAAAGTTTTAAATCATGATGAACAGGCAAAATTTGTAGGCTTAAGAGTATTAGCTTACCGAATAGCTACCGTAATTGTTGGAGGTTCAATTGTAACTGTAGGAGCTACAAAGGGTTGGAGTATAGCATTCATAATTTTAGGAATTATTTTATCATTATTATTTACCTATCATTTGCTATTTTTACCGTATGATAAAGGTGTAAATACAAATATCAAACAGTTATTCGAGAAAATTATTCAACTAAAGAGTATAGTGATTCTAATATTTCTTATTACGGCCATAATTGGAATGAGAAACATCTTAAACTCCCACTCTTCTGTCTTATTAGAAAAATATCTTTCCATATTAGGAAAACTAAAGTTTTCTAATGTGATTGGAATATGTTTACTGCTTTCACTGCTCATTATGTTCTTATTTCGTACTACCATTAAAAATTGGTTAATGAACAAATCCGATTCATATTATAGTCGGGCTTTTTTAAGTTATATTGATCGAGAAGATATTATTTTTATACTCATGTTTATTACGCTATTTAGATTTGGAGAATGGATTGTTACTATGGTGTTCCCCATGTTTATAGTCGATTTAGGAATAAAAATTCATTATGGCTGGCTCTTAAGTTTAGTTGGATTACCAGGCTTAATTCTAGGAACTTTATTTGGGGGCTTAATGATATATGAATATGGGCTTAAAAGAGTGGTATGGCCATTTGTTGTATTACAAAATACGAGTAACCTTCTTTGTTTGTTCCTATCATATTACTTATCTGGATTCATCATCATAAATACCGGAGTGGCAAATCCGGATAGTATTGGGATCAGTAATTTAGTATTAGTAGCCGTTACTATGATTTTTGAACAATTTGCAAGTGGCTTAGGCACTGCTATTTTTATGACATTTCTTATGAGATTATGCTTATCAGAATTTAGCGCAACACATTATGCTATTGGCACAAGCTTAATGAATGTTTGTGGTGTATTTGCAAGTATTGTTGGAAGTTATTGTGCAGGATCGCTCGGGTATACGTGGGTATTTGGAATAAGCTTTTTTGCCTCTCTGCCTGCAATGATGTTAATTCCCTTTTTAACAATTTTTAAAGAAAATAGGAGGTTGCATGCCAAAACATTATCAGTGTAGATTGTATTATTTATTTATTATTATCTTTCTGTTTATTCAGCACAGCTTAGCAACTACTAACGGAAAAGACCTGAGTCAAGATTGCCATAATTTAGAAAAGTTACTTATGGTATATAAAAATTCAATATCAAAAGTAGTTATTGAGTATCCTGATAGCTCAGAGAAAATTCTTTCACCTTTAGATCTTAAAGAGATAAATAGACTATGTTCAATTACAGCGAGT
>CAZRKD010000199.1:0-3336 GCA_964600515.1 uncultured bacterium | reverse complement strand
TTTCGAGGGTAAACGTTCTTTCGTGTGAAATTGTGAAAAGGTGTGGACCAAGAAATCAACTGAAAAAGTACAGGGCACATTTAAAGTGACTGACGCTTTTTGACGGATTGTTGACGTTCGCGTTTTTTTATATTACCTATATTTTAGGTTATATGTATCAAATTTTAGGTTGACATAATTATTCAATACAGATTATACTTTAAATATGTTTGAATACTTATTTGGAAATTCTACCATAAACAAAGTACTGCTCTTCTTAGCACGATTTGAAGAAGGGTATCCTCGAGAAATCGCTCAAAACTTTGATATATCAATCAGTATGGTTCAATTGCAGATGGATAAATTAGAAAGAGGAGGGATATTTGTAAGTCAATTAAAAGGAAGAACACGTATTTATTCATGGAATCCTCGGTATCCATTTAAAAATGCGCTATTAGCATTACTCCATAAAGGCTTAGGAGCATTGAGAGATAACGAAATTAAAAGGTATTACACGAAGAGAAAACGGCCAAGAAGAAGAGGAAAACCTCTTTGAAAATATCTAAAAATACATCACTTAAAAAACTTGCAATACTTGTTTGCGATCATTTAAAGAAAAATGGGATTGAAGCAGTACTTTCAGGAGGAGCGGTAGTTACGATTTATTCAAAACAATTATACCAATCATATGATCTAGATTTTATTACGCTCTCTGATAGAAAAAAGATAGCAGAAGCTATGCAAGAACTAGGATTTATTAAAGATAAAGGTAGATATTATAAACATCCATATACGAAATTTTTTATAGAATTTCCTCCAGGGCCACTTGCTATCGGAGAAGAGATTATAAAATCCTATGCTATTCATAAAACTTCATTAGGCACTCTATTTTTGCTTACTCCCACACAATGTGTGATGGATCGATTATGTGCATTTTACTTTTGGAATGATTATCAAGCATTAGCACAAGCATTACTTGTTGCAAAAAATCAGAAAGTAAATATACACAAAATTAAACTCTGGTCATATCGCGAAGGAATGAAAGATAGGTTTGGAATCTTTTTGAAAAAATTACAAGAATCAATGCAGAAGAATTCAAAGTGACCGGAGCCTTTTGATGGATTGTTGACGTTCGCATTTTTCTTTCACGTTTTTCCCCAATAAATCTTGAGTATGAAAAAAAATTTTTATTATTTCTGAATTTTTTTTGTCGAAGATATCGGGAAAATATTTGTTAATATTATCAAAAGCATCCTCTACTTCTTGAAGTGTAAACAGATAACCTGTATTGTCATTTACTGCATGGTGAAATATTTGTCTTAAATCATCAAGTTGAGCATTGCTTTCACATTTCTTAATAAAATCTCTAATTTGATCAGAATGTAAGTTAAGTTTTCCCTTAAATTCTTTGTAAAACTCACAATATCTATAAATACAACTTGTAATATTACTTAATGCAACTCTTTTATAATAAAGCTTGTCAATTCCAAGTAGATCTTTTTGGAAATAATATAATTTAGAATTTTCTTTAGTTTCCCGAGTAACTAAGTCATATATATTCAGAGATACAAATACTTCTCCTATTAAGCCATTAATAAAAAACAGTGCGCTATTTTGTAATTTATTTACTAAGCTATTTTGCAATCTCATTTCCCCCTCACACCTCAAACGTAATCCCCTCCGCGAGCGGCAATTCTTTTCCCCAATTGATGATATTGGTTTGTCGTCGCATGTAGAGTTTCCAAGAATCGCAAACCTCGGTTACTTTAAAAGCCACATCCAAATAGGCTTAACGTGAATTGTAATGCCAGATTCATGTATCGTATCATACTCATTATTGGTAATAATAAGTCCTTCTTTTATATCGAATTTTTGTAAAGCACGAATGAGTCCCCGGAGCTCTCGTTTTTTTGTTTCTTCGTTTTTGATGCTATAACTCACCTGTATTGCTTCTACAATTTCTAAATCTTTTCTGATGATGAAATCGCATTCTATTATATCTTTGTAATAGTATATGTCATGTTTTCTTCTTTTAAGTTCAATATATACCAGGTTTTCGAGTGAGAGTGAGGTATCATTAAAAACTCTAAATGAAACTGATCGCAATAACTCAGTATCTAAAGTATATATTTTTTTTATTGAAGCGAGCTGCTTTTTGAGAGAAGAAAAATAATTCATATTTTGGAAAAAAAGATACGCGTCTTCAAAATAGGAAATATACTCAATAATCGTGGTCTTTGATAATGAAAATCCTATATTAGTAAGGTTATTGGTAATTTTATTATATGAGAATTCTTTAGCGATTGAATTAAACATGAGCTTTGCAAGTGTTTTAAGCGCACTAATACTTCTTATGTTATGTCGTTCGGCAATATCGCGCAGTAACATTGTTTCGAAATAATTTTGGAGAATTTCTTTTTTTAATTCCTTATCCGGCTTTTCAAAAAGAATTTTTGGATATGAGCCATAGGAAAAATACTCATTAAATAATTTTTTAATTCCAATTTTTTCTTTTGAATAAAAAAGATTGCGGTGATTAGTAATAGTAATAGCTTTTGAATGAACATATTCTTTAAATGAAACCGGTAGCAGTTCAACTGATACGTTAGAACCTCTGAGTTCTGTTGCAATTTCTTTACTGAGTAATTTTGCAGATGAGCCGCTTATAATTAATTGAATATCTTTTCTTTTCGAGTATATCCTTAGAAGCCACTTTGACCAATTTTCTAAATTTTGAATTTCATCTAAAAATAAATATTTTTTTTGCCTACTACTCAATTTTGAGAGTTCTTCAAATTTTTCTAAAAGAAGATCAAGGTCATGAGTCGAAAGAGGAAACAGTCGATCATCTTCTAAATTAAGAAAAAATATATTTTCAGGATTAATATTATTTTTTCGTTTTAATGTATCAATCAACTGATACATGAAATACGTCTTACCCGCTTTTCGTGGCCCATAAATGGTAAGAATTAAATCTTGTATCGAATGTACGTTAACCGTACTATCCCTTTCATAATATTTGGGAAGACTAAATTCTTTCCATTCAATAACTATTTGTGAATATTTATCATCCATAATTCGTTCATCAAAGAATACAAATTATATATTATTTGTCTAGTATACTGAACAAAATTGTTTATGTCAATGAAAAGCTTATGTGAAAAGGTGAAAAGGTGTGGACCAAGAAATCGACTGAAAAAGTACAGGGCACATTCAATGTGTTTTCACACCTCAAACGTAATCCCCTGCGCGAGCGGCAGTTCTTTTCCCCAATTGATGGTAGTGGTTTGTCGGCGCATGTAGAGTTTCCACGAGTCGGAGCCGGCTTCGCGGCCGCCTCCGGTGTCTTTTTCGCCG
>CAZRKD010000198.1:0-3341 GCA_964600515.1 uncultured bacterium | reverse complement strand
TATTTTGGATATTGATGATTTGCTGAACCGCAAGCCAAAAGAACTTTCGGGTGGCCAGCGTCAACGAGTTGCCTTAGGAAGAGCAATTGTACGGAAACCAAAAGTATTCTTATTTGATGAGCCTTTATCAAATCTTGATGCTAAACTACGTGTCACCATGCGAGCAGAAATATCCAAATTACATAAACGTCTTCAAACGACGATGATTTATGTGACGCATGATCAAACAGAAGCTATGACCATGGGAACGAAGATCGTTACCTTACATAAAGGCTATATCCAACAAATTGATTCTCCCATGAATACCTATAAAAATCCTGCGAATAAATTTGTCGCAAGCTTTATTGGTTCACCTCCAATGAATTTTTTAAAAGTGTCAGTTGGGGAAAGTAATTCAAAGGCAATTATTAAGAATGATTCATTTAGCTTTCAAGTGACCGATAGTCAAAATGCAACGCTTCACTCTTTTGTAGGAAAAGATGTTTTTCTGGGAGTTAGACCAGAAGATCTTTATATTGAAGGTGACATGCAAAATACTATTACAGGTACGATTGAAGTTATTGAGCCTCTGGGTTCGGAAATGATTTTACGCGTGAGTAGCCCTAAACACGATGATCTTATTGTTAAGACATCTCCCAAGTATGAATTTCAACCGGGTGAAACAGTTGAATTAGGAGTCAATATTAAGAAATGTAAATTCTTTACCGTAGAAGAATCTATAAGTAACCTTGGAAATAAAGAACAGAGGAGAATCGTATGAACCGAAAAAGCCTTCTTGTAATTCTATTATTGAGTATTTTTCTTGCGTGTCCAAATAAAGATAAAAAAGAAGAGACAGCAAAAACAACACTTATTTTTTGGGAAAAAGATACGGAGCTTCAAGAATTTTATACAAAAGAAATAGAGGAGTTTACGAAACTCCATCCTGAAATTGAAGTTAAGAGAAGCCATTATAAAAATGAAGAGCTTCGAAAAAACTTTTTTTCTTCGGTAATTGGCGGAGGAGGTCCTGATGTCGTTTCAGGTCCTAATGATAATCTGGGGATCTTTGTTCCGGGAAAGCTTATTATTCCTATAACTGAGCTTTTTGATCCGGCTTTTCTATCTCAATTTGATGAAAATGCCTTAGAGGCATCAGACTACAATGGAAAACTCTATATGTTGCCTATGCGCGTGGGAAATGAGCTTTTACTTACGTATAATAAAAAATTTGTGCAAGAAGCACCAAAGACATTCGATGAGCTTATCGACATTGCAAAGAAGCTTAAAAAAGAGAAAAAAGTAGAGTACGGGCTTGTCTTTGATAAGACAGAGCCTTATTACATTGTACCTTTTCTCGCTGCTTTTGGAGGAAAGATTTTTCATGATGAAAGAGCAGAGAACCCAAAACCTTCATTAGATTCAACGGCCGTAGCTGAGTGGATGAAGTTTATTAAACAACTTCATAATGATGGAATAATTCCAAAAGAAGTTGATAAAGAAATAGCCAAGAGTCTTTTTCAAAATGGCAAAGCTGCATTTATTATCGATGGCCCATGGGTCTTTGCTGAATATAAGAGAGCTAAAATTGACTTTGGAATAGCAGCAATTCCTCCTATTAATGGAAATTATCCCCGGCCGTATTTTGCTACAAAAGGCTTCAGCATTTCACGCAATGTACAGAGTCAGAAAAAGAAAGAAGTGGTAAAAAAATTTCTTGAGTTTATGAGTAGCGCTGAAAGTCAATTACGTGCCTTTGATTCACATGGAGAAATGCCAACTCATAAAAGTGCTATGAGCAATTCAAAAGTTGTAGAAGATCCATTCATTCAAGGACAAAAAGAACAGCTCGTACATTGCCTTCCAATGCCCGTTGTAACTGAGATGCGTGCAATTTGGGATGCAATCCGCCCTGTACAACAAAAAGTCTTTGCTGGCCTTATAACTCCTGAAGAAGCTCCAGAGCTTATGCAAGAACGTGCACTCGTTGGAATAAAAGCTTTACAAGGTTCACGCGCAACAAAAGATAATGGCTAAACAACACTCTTCATTATTCATGGGACAGTCGAAGCTTATCCCTTTTTTATTTTTACTGCCCGCTGCGCTTGTTATTTTATTTGTAATCGTCTATCCGCTTTTTTATGAATTCAAGATTTCTTTTCAAGATGTTACTATTTCAAACTTAATTTCGGGTAAATATCCATGGGTTTTTTTTGATAATTACATTACAATTTTTACCGATAAACTTTTTTGGACAACTCTTCTTCGCACCATTGTTTGGACTGTTGTGAATGTTTTTTTTCAGCTTATTTTAGGGCTCAATTTAGCGATCATGCTGAATCGCAAACTTCCAGGAAAATCATTTATTCGCGTGTTGCTTATTTTGCCTTGGGCGATTCCTCAGTATATTGTAGCCCTCACGTGGAAAGGAATGTTTAATTACGAATATGGTGTGATTAATCTCTTGCTCAAACATTCTTTTGGTTCTGATGCTATGATTCCTTGGCTCTCCGATCCTCATATTGCATTCATTGCATGTATCATTACCAATGTCTGGCTTGGTATTCCTTTTATGATGATGATTTCTTTAGGCGGATTGCAGAGCATTCCAAAAGAACTCTATGAAGCAGCAGAGGTTGATGGAGTTAATGAATGGAAAAAATTTAGGAATATAACGCTTCCTCTATTACGGCCTGTACTTACTCCTGCGGTGATTTTGGGAACACTGTGGACCTTTAATATGATTAATATTATTTATATTATTACAAGCGGTGCAGCACTCGAGGAATCACAAATTTTAGTTACCCTCGTGTATAAACAGGCCTTTGAATATTTTAGATATGGCTACGCCGCTGCGCTTTCAGTAATTATCTTTTTTATATTATTAGTTTTTAGCGGAGTATTTACGAAATATCAAAAGCTTGAGGATTAATACATGCACGAAAAGATACGAATACAAAAATTTGATAGAAGCGATTCATATATAAAAATAGCTTCTATCTATTGTACGTTAGCGATCTTTTGTGTAATATCTATCTATCCAATTCTCAATATTATTTCTATTTCATTACGTCCCGGCACGAGTGCTTTTTTAGACTCGTTTGATTTGATTCCCGAAAATGCGACGCTTGATAATTATCTTTTAGTGTTTAAAAAGTATCCAGTAATCCAATGGATAAAAAATAGTTTTTTTGCATCCGTCATTGCTACTATCATAGGCGTTTCCATTTCGATTACCGCGGGCTATGCCTTTAGCAGATTCCAGTTTCGTGGCCGTCGCAGGGGACTCATGATGGTTTTTCTCACCAAGATGTTTCCTGCAACCATGATGCTTTTGCCTCTCTACTTAATGCTCATCCTGT
>CAZRKD010000197.1:0-3361 GCA_964600515.1 uncultured bacterium | reverse complement strand
TGACGGGAATTTGGGCCTGCACGTTTTCTTCGGCAAGTATTGGCGCTCCGCAAGCAACGATTCCAACCAAAGGAACATCCACTGTTTGATTGCGCTTTCGCCACCTTTTTTGACTTCTTCCCATTCATTGTCTGAAACAGGACAGTTGCCTTCAATGACTCCGATATTCCGGATTTGTGACACTCGCCCTTGGGCTAATAATGCTGCTCTAAGCAAATTATTTCTTTGCTCTTTTTCCCTAGCCTCTCGGAGTGATTTTTCGAAAGGGAATTCAAAATACATTTTTACATCTCCTAACTTTATCGTTCTACGGCCTCTTCAATCGCAGCCTTAAAAACTGTGTCGATGCCGAAAGTAAGCCCTGATTCAATACACTTTTCGGCTGTGTGCATCTCATAATCCGTTAGTCTGCGCTTAATCATACTTACAGCCACATCTTGTACATCCTCGGCACTGATAGCGAAAACCATTCTCTCATCATCATGATTTAAATTCATAAGTGCATTCCAATCCTTATAGCCTTGGTATTAATGACCCGTAATCAATTGAACCCGACCCGGTGTTCCATTTACATACCTTCATCATACTGCTGTGCCCGGGGCCATATCTTAATAAATCCTCTCGTTTATAAATCTTAAAAATCCTCTCTAGCGCTCCTAGTCCTTTTGATGAAATTAAAAAAGATTCAGCTGGATTTAAGAGTTGAGTGTAACCCCAAAGTTGACCTAAATCCTTAAGCGTTAACGGCTGATCCTTAACCTCAACAAAAACCAACTGGACTTTTTGACCCCTCGTAAGAATACCGACAATATCAACCTTAATGGATAATCCAATTGCTTCTTTGATTTCGATCCCTAAATCCCTGAGACAAACATCTAAAGTTTGTCTGCAAGTTTTGTGTGTTGTAATGATTTTATTTGCCGAATATTTTTCCGTTAAATATACTCGGAGCCACTCTTCAATATCAGGATATAATTCTTCTTCCTCTTTGCTCATACTTATCGTGGTTTGTAGCCTAAGATTTCTGCTATTTCTGTCCAATGATTAAAATGTTTGCCTCTGATTTCGGCAGGCAATAATTCACTTTTTTCCATCGGATGCGTTGGTCGGGACTTTCTTACTAGCTTCTTAACTTCCCAATAAAATTTCTTATGTTGTTGCTCGATCGTTCCTATTTGGGAAAGGAATTTCTCTTTGGTTTTTTCATTCTTAGCATGTGATACTTTTTTTCTTCGATCCTTGTCCCATTCACTACGATTTATATCAGCCAATTTTCTTAAGATTCCCATCTTATGAATGATTCTGAATCCGATTTTTTCATACAGATCAGCAAATATTTTTATTTGGTGTTCTTTGTTCCAAAAATTCTTATTTCCTTCTTTATATTTTTTGAGGTTACCATCCCTCATATTCGGATGACCCCAATCAATATTTTGAACTGGAATACCCAAATCAGCCAATAAGTTGCAAATGTCAACGGCTAGAAACCAATTTACCGGTATTTCGACAAAAACTCTATGTGCGTAAGAGTAGCCATAGGCTTCGCCCCCATGACCAATATGAGCAGTGACATCGGATAATCCAATTAGGAACTCTTTTTTTATATCTGTAGATGCCCAAAAAATATCTTTGGGGATCCTAAATTCTTTCCACGTGCTTTTATTTTTAAAATGTCGATTAATTTCTCTTATTAAAAAATCCTCGTTGGGTTTAGAAAATTTGATGATTGTCTTTGTTCGCTCTTGAATAGTTCTAACGGAAACACTGATCAACGGCTCGATATTGTTTCTGAAGTCATCTAGGCTTGCCTTTACAGAGAGCTGTGCATCTTTGCCTTCTACAATTAAATTTTTATGAGGAATCTCGATTAAGATATCGGTTGTTGATTCCCCTCTCTTAATTAAACCCTTTCCTGCAATCATTCCTAAAAGGTAAGCTAGTTCTGGGTTGTCCACCATATGATTATTTGCGTTTCCTAAAAATTAAAACATATTCATGTACTTTATTTACTCTGAAAACTGAAGGCCAGCCCAATGGTTTCATATTATTGTATTCGTGTTGTCTGTCCCAAATGATAATATCTTCAAAAGTGAATCCAATGGCTTTCATTTTCTCGGCTAAATCAGAATGAAGCGGATAAAATCTGTCTTTTTTCCTAATATCCATGACCACAATTATACAATGACCGCCAGTTTTTAGAACATGGTATACACAGGAAAAAACCTGAATTAATTCATCCAAAAATTTCTCATAATCTTCGATATTCCCTAAATCGGTTTTATCTTTACTATAATTCTTAATTTCCTTCCCATCGGCCGTTCTCCTCATATTGAGAATATCCCAATAAGGCGGAGATGTAACACAAAGATCGATTGCTTGATCCTTGACGTGATCTTTTAGGAATCGAGCATCTGTATTGATAATTTTTATTTCTTTATCATTCAAAGCACCATTCAGTCCTTTCAAACGCAGGCTTGTTAATTTTACAAATTCCTTTGATAAGTCTATGCCGATTGCCCGTCGACCTTGTTTGTATGCGGCTATAATGGTACTACCTATTCCTACAAACGGGTCTAACACAATATCGTTCTTGCAGGTATAAGTTTTGATAACTTTCTCGGCAAGTGCCGAAGGGAACATGGCTGGATGTTTAATATTCCTTTCATCATCAGTTTTACGGATATCCCGCCAAATGCTAAAGGAATGTTGAAGCCATTCCTTACCGGTTAAGTTGTTATACCTATTGGGGCCTCTTGTCACCATAAGCTCCTTGGAGATAGCATTTTATTCACAGCATCTTCAATCAATTTGATCTCTTGGTTGCTTAGATCATAAATGCCATATACGATTTTATCAATCTCTTTATTGTTCTCCTTCTGCATTTCCCTATCATTTACTTCATGAAGCGAATCAACAATCCGCATTAACCTGTTAAGGGATGTCTGATTCGGATTGGGAATAACCGGGATTGAGCCAATGTAAGATTTATCAAGATGCATCGTCAATTTTGATCTATTAAACAGTGCATACATAATATAAAAATTGATTAATTTTGAATTTAATAAAGCGAGAAAATATTTGCCTTCATCATCGTCCTTGACGACAATATTTGTAACAGTATCGAGATTAAGCAGTTTGTAAGGGTCATAAGCAGCTATCACTCCGGCTTCCGAAGAAAAAATGTTTTGTAAAACAATCTTTTTTTGCTTTAGTTCATTTATTTTTACTTTACTCTGTTTTTCCAACAACTCTTGCTTCATAAAGGGAAGGGGTTTCAACCTGAATTTTGCAATATCTCTACCGCGGATTATTTTCTCGTATCCGATATCATTTTTCTGTTCTGCGCGATTCCCCCCGACAG
>CAZRKD010000196.1:0-3364 GCA_964600515.1 uncultured bacterium | reverse complement strand
TCGTACAACTTTAATGACTTGAATTTTTTGTTCACCTGAGTTTACAAGATGGACGGTAAAATCTGTTTTTTCTTCAGCTGGAGCAGCCGCACCAGCAGTTGCTGCCATAGCTCCACCAGCAAAGACAGGAGCAGCAGCACTGACTCCAAATTTTGTTTCAAGCTCTTTAATTAACTGAGATAACTCTAACACCGACATCTTTTCAATAAATGAAACAACATCAGCTTTTGTTATGTTCTCTGACATTTTCGCCTCCTAATAATTATTTATTTTTATCTTTCATATCACGAACAGCGGCTAATGCATAGACCAGCTTACGTGGTATTCCTGCAAGTACATTTACAAAATTTGTTATTGGCGCATTAAGTGTTCCCAATAACTTCGCAATTAATACTTCACGACTTGGAAGTTCCGCGAGGGCTTTAATCACATCATATGACAAAATTTTATCTTCAAGAAATCCAATTTTAATTTTGAAATTTTGATTCTCCTGAGCATAATTGTACATTACTCGTGCTGGATCAACAGGAGAAGAAATACTATAACCAACAGCTGTAGCCCCTTCAAAATAATTTATCAATGATTCTGCCTTACTTCCCCGTAAAGCCTTTTTAGCTAAACTATTTTTAATAACTTTAAATTGGACGTTGCTTTTGCGCGCATTCTTTCTCAGTATATCAATTTGAGAAACTTTAACCCCTGTAAAATCAACAAGCACAGCTGCCTTCATCGTGCTAAAATCATTGATTTGGCTATTAATAATTGCGCTTTTTTCTTGTTTCGTAATCAACGTTTGCCTCCGTTTATTGTAAATAATTCTTTAAATCGTTTGTGTCTAATTTTATTCCCACTCCCATTGTTGAACTTACCGATAAAGCTTTAAGATAAATTCCTTTTGACGTATGTGGTTTTAATTTCATTATAAGCTCCATAAGTGCTAAAAAATTTTCCTGTAATTTTTGAGGCCCAAAGGAAACTTTACCAATGGGAACATGAACAATTCCTGCTTTTTCAGCACGAAATTCAACTTTACCTGCTTTTTGTTCTTTAACAGCTCTTCCAACGTCAAAAGTTACGGTTCCTACTTTAGGATTTGGCATGAGTCCCTTCGTACCTAAAATCTTACCAACCTTTCCAACAGCTCCCATAACATCAGGAGTTGCTACTACTTTATCAAAATCAAGCCATCCAGTTTTAACTTTCTCAATATAATTTTCTAAGCCAACATAATCCGCGCCTGCATCTTCAGCCTCTTTTATTTTTTCACCTTGAGTGAAAACTAAAACACGAACTTTTTTACCCAAGCCATGGGGTAATAAGGCAGCACTTCGTATCGTTTGATCTGCCTGTTTAGGGTCAACTCCCAAATTTATTGCAGCATCAACTGTCTCATCAAATTTTGTATGAGCAGTTTCGGTAACTAATTTAAATGTTTCTGCAACAGAATAAGATTTTTCTCGATCAATCTTTTCTATAGCACTTCGATATTTTTTTCCACGTTCTGACATATCTACCTCATTTTACTTCAATTCCCATGCTCCTCGCCGTACCTTCAATAATCTTTATTGCTTGTTCAATGCTTCCCGCATTTAAATCAGGCATTTTGAGTTCTGCAATTTCTTTTACCTGATTTTTTGTCACAGAGCCTACTTTATTTTTATTTGGTTCCGCAGAACCTTTCTCAACTTTAGCAGCTTTCCGTAATAACACAGAAGCCGGAGGTGTTTTCGTTATAAAGCTAAACGATCTATCTGCATATACACTAATAATAACGGGAATAACTAAATCACCTTCTTTTTGTGTCTTCGCATTAAACGCTTTACAAAATTCCATTATATTTACTCCGTGTTGGCCTAATGCTGGACCAACCGGAGGAGATGGGTTTGCTTTACCTGCTGGAATCTGCAATTTAATTTGTCCTACAATTTTCTTTGCCATACTTTACCTCACTGAATAGTGATCAGTGGTAAGTGGTCAGCATGAATTAAGAAAATTTTTCTTCACTGATCACTTATCACTTATCACTGATCGCTGATCACTATCTTACGTTTTCTCCACTTGTGTAAAATCAAGTTCAACCGGAGTTGATCTACCAAATATACTTACCAAAACTTTTAATTTTCTCTTATCAGGCTTAACATCTTCAATAATTCCATTGAAATTAGAAAATGGTCCTTCGATAACTCGTATATTTTCTCCTTTTTCAAATGCCTCTTTTGGTTTTATTTTCAACACCCCTTCTGAAATCTGATTGGTAATCTTTTTTACTTCATCTTCACCTAGAGGAGTTGGATTTTGTGCATTTCCAACAAACCCACTAATTTTTGGAGTATCCTTAACAACATGCCACGTTTCATTTGTCAACTCCATTTTAACAAGAATATAACCTGGGAAATACTTTTTCGACTTTTTCTTTTTCTCACCTTTGATCAATTCTTCCACTTCTTCACTGGGAATTAAGATCTCATCAAAGAATTCTCCTACTTTTTTAATTTTGATAATCTCTCGTAAATTTTCTTTTGCTTTTAGCTCAGAGCCTGATTGGGTATGAACTATATACCATTTTTTTTCCATATATACTCACGTTGTTTATATAAAAAACCGTAGGATCTTCACCCAAAGAAAATCAAATACTCCTAAAATGGAGGATGCTATAAACACTAACACAAGGACAATAATTGTAGATGCACTCGTTTCTTTCCTTGGTGGCCATACGATTCTTTTTAATTCAAGGATAACTTCATTTGTAAATTCAACTATTTTTATATTCTTTTGAAAGTAAACAAAAAATGCTCCTGCTGGTATAATTGCAATCGGGGTTAGCAGTGTAAGATCTCCAATCAGTGGATACATGGGAATATTCAATATATCAACGACACCAAATAGAATCTTTTCAGTAATGAACCATACGAGAACAGCTAATGCTAAAAAACTACTTATTATCCATTTTTTGTTTTCGTTATTCATTGTATTTCCTACCACTTATATACACAGGCCAGGAGGGATTCGAACCCCCAACCAGCGGATTTGGAATCCGCAGCTCTGCCAATTAGAGCTACTGGCCTTTAGCTAGGAGTCAGGATTTAGGATTTGGGATTTAGGGGTTAGAAAATCTATTCTTCCTAATCCCAAATCCCAACCCCTATTTCCCTTCTTTATGTTCCGTATGTTTCCGACAAAATCGACAAAATTTACTTATTTTTAGTTTATCTGGAACATTCTTTTTATTTTTTGTCGTACTATAATTTTTTCGTTTACAGACTGTACATTCTAATCCAATTATATCAAGCATAAAATTCGTTCTCCATCCCTATTCAATAATATCACTAACAACACCAGCACCAACGGTTCGTCCACCTTCTCT
>CAZRKD010000195.1:0-3373 GCA_964600515.1 uncultured bacterium | reverse complement strand
AAACAAGCGGGGGTCCTCACCTTACGATGAGTTTGCTCTTAAACGAAATCTACTTAAAGTATGCCCTAAAAAATTCAATAAGGCAAGGTGAAGAAAAAAATCATTCTAAAACCCCAATATCCTATTATTTTTCTTACTTACAAATCTCTTCTGAAAACATTTAAAGTCTGGTAACCCACATCAGGATTAAAATTTTCGAAAAGGATATAAGAATCAAAACCCCCTCCCAATGTTGATTGCCAAACTAAGCGCTTTTGACTCCCATTACTTGAAACCCAGATTGCAGGATTAAGTTCAATGGTTTTTAAATTTCCTGTAACAGCTTGATCTAAACCTGTCGATAAATCATAAGCATGAATATCAAAATTTTTGTTGTTATCTTTGACATAGACAATGATATTCCCAAAAATTGCGGGGTCGGTTTCATGGTCACTGCTTGAAGTGATTTGTTGCTCTATGCCTGTTAACAAATCATAGCTATAGATATCCCTGTTTCCGTTTCTATTATCCTGCCATACAACAGTACTCCCTGAAATATCCGGATAATATTTTTCACTCGAGACTGCTGTTGGAATCACTTGAGTTAGATTGGTATTTAAATCATGATGGACTATACTGGTGGATAATAAACCTGGTGAACTTGATGTCCACACAACATTGTTATCAGAAATTTTAGGATCGAAAGCACAACTAGATCCTCCAAAGACGGATAGCGAGCTAGTTACGCCAGTCGTGATGTTGTAACGTTTTATACCACAACTCCCATCCGTCCAAATAATATTATTTCCTGAAATATCTATATTGGGTATTGGTCCTAGCAGCGGTGTGGTTGTTAAAACTTGCGTGGTACCCATTGTGATATTGTAAAGTTTAATATGACCACTTCCGAAACTATTTTCTTGCGCCCATACAACATAATTACCATCGACTTTAGCCTTTTTAGAGCTAGCATTGGAAACATTATTAGAAATATTTTGTTTGCTGCCATTCGAGGTATCATAAAGATATACGTTGGAAGTTCCTAAATTATCGATTTGATTCCAAACGATATAATTACCAGAAATGTCAGGATTATTGGAGGAAGAAGCAGAATTATTTAAAAGTGGATTGCTTGGATTAATATTCACCGTCTGCTCTAAAGGATTATGATGTATGATCACTGGATAATGGAAAATAATAAATGGGAGATCGACACTATTTACTATTAAACGCAAAGTATACGTCGTATTATTCTGTAGCGAATTAAACGTCCATGTGCCTAACTGTCCAGAAGGCCCACTCACAGGAGTTGTTATTAAGGATGTAATGGGTACCCATCCCAGAGATAATGGGTCAGGATACGCACCAACGTGATACGACAATGCATAACTATGAAAGGAATGAGGAAAACCAGGAGAGATGCTGGCTGCTCCTGTAATGATTAAAGGTGAAGACGATGAAGTAATTATCTGGTTACGCTGAACATTGTCAATATCACCAAACAAAAGAAATGGCCATAAGTTACGTTGAGCGGCGGCCAATCCAATTTCATACATATGTGGTGTCCCATTGGCTATATTACCATCGCCATAACGCAAATCATCCACAATAAAGACATCAAATACGGCAACAGGGATGTTAGGAGAATTGGACAACAAGGTATTCATAAAAATATCATTGCCAACGGCTATCCCTTGTTGCTGACCTAAACTGATTATCAAATTTTCGCGTGTAAACCAGCCCAAAGCGGCCCATGCTTGTCCAAGACTATGCTCTTCATCTTGAGCATCGGGCGGATAGATATAATCATTGTCAGCCCGTCGTTGAAACTCTTCCGGCAGGCCTGACGCAAAATTCGCACGGCCGGTTACAAACGCTGCCAACAAATCTCCCCATCCCTCAGACAAAGCACTACTAATCATTCCCCCAAGACGATCATCCACAAAATGACCATATTCATGATAAATAATACCGTCAAAGGCAAAATTTGGACAAGGACCACTACTTCGAGCAAACTTAATTGAAGGAGTCGTGGTTCCAAAAGGCATAGTATAAAAAGCATTACAATAAATATTTGGATCATTCACCTTGACCGGTAATGACATATTTATCCCTGCAATCGTTGGTATATAATTCTTAACAAAATTATGTGCTTTTGTTGTATGAAAATAGCCATTGACTTGAGCAATATCAAACTCATTATTTCCGGTAAGATTAAACCCGACAACTTCACGAATCCCAGGAATTGCTAGATCCGTATATGATAAATTCGGGGAACTGGGACCAAAAGCCTGATTAAATACCTGTGCCCATCGACCTTTAAGAGTCGCATCTATTGTTTGCGAAGTTGTTATAGTGGGAAAATAAAATTGACCGTAAGGTGAAATGGTATAAGCTATATCAGGAAGCCCTATCAATCGAATCTCCAAATCTTCTAAGAACATTGTATCCAAATTATTTCCTGAAACAGTGGTAGGATCAGCGGCATAGCCGCGTCCATAACTTAAGCCAGAAATAATGGGTGGCTTTACAAGATAAATCCTTTTATCTTCCGCATAAATATTGCCGTTTTGATCAACGAGCCCTCTATAAGGGGAGCCAGAAAATTCTACGACTTTAAAGCGCTTCCAGGCATTTTCCTCTTTAATAAAACGAACCACCCCTTCTCCAAAGATAGCTTGAGACTTTTGGGGTAGCCCTAAAGCCTCTTTCACTTCGTTAATTTTTTGATTTGTTAAGGGGTTCAAAGGTATCGGTAAAAGTTGTGAGGGAATAAAATTTGATTTCACAGTAGCCAAACAAGAGTCATTGATGTTTGCAATCAAAGCTGTCAGAGTAGCTCCTTCTATCTTATCTCCATAACTTTCCTGTTGATAACTAACAAAAAACATTTCATTGGCTCCATACGCATTGGAAGGCGAATAATGAACATATAATTGTTTCAAGTCTTGATAAGCCACATTCTGGAGAATATTATCAATATCAGTTGTTAAATAGTCTTCAATATTTGTTGAAACCTCGGCAAGACTCTTACAGCCTGGTAATTCAATCATATGTTTTAATTTATAATCTATACCCATTTTTACAAAAGGTAGGAGCGGCTCAAATCGGGAAAAAATCTTTGTTGTGACGGGTAAATCTTCAGACCTTCTGTCAGGTGCTCGTACGGCTACTGCCAGAGATGATTGACCAGTGACAAGGATTATTACAACAAAAAGTGTTGAATAAATGTGGTTAAATAATATCCTTTTCATCGTTATTTATTCTTTTGCTGTTACTTATTATCTATAATGAAAATATAACATGGCTGGCTTAAAAAACAAGGTGGATAAAAGACTTTTGTTATCTACGAATTAAAAGTAGACACTTTTTAACGAATTTTTGATTTAAAAGT